>JAJZTU010000303.1 GCA_021848765.1 Bacillota bacterium | reverse complement strand
GAGTGTATTAAACGTTGAAAATGTGAGTCATGGTTTTGGTGACCGCACTATCCTGGAAGAGGTGTCTTTTCGTTTATTAAAAGGTGAGCATGTTGGGCTTATCGGCGCCAACGGTGAAGGGAAGTCGACTTTTCCTTCATCCTGGTTTCTCATGATCTCGAGTTTCTCAATAAAGTAATCAATGTAATCTACCATGTGGAGCAGGCCCGGTTAACCCGTTATAGCGGTGACTATAACCGCTTTATGGAGTTATATGAAATTAACAAGGCCAAGCACAAGAATGCCTACGAAAAGCAGCAGCAGGAAATCGCCCGTTTGGAGGACTTTGTAGCCAGAAATAAAGCACGAATCTCCACCACCGGCCGGGCCAAGAGCAGGCAAAAACAGTTGGATAAAATGGAACTGATTGAAAAGCCTAAGGAAAAGGTTAAGCCTAGCTTTAAATTCCAGGAAGCCCGGACTCCGGGTCGCGTAATTTTTCGAACCGACAGCCTGCAAATTGGCTATAATACCCCTTTAACCAAGCCTTTGAATATACTCTTGGAAAGGGGCCAGAAGGTGGCCATCAGGGGGTGTAACGGTTTAGGCAAATCAACCCTGCTCAAAACCTTGTTGGGGTTGCTGGTTCCAGTGGGTGGTTCCCTGGAGATGGGCGATTATCTGCATCCTGCGTATTTCGAACAGGAAGCCAGGGAGAAGAACTCCAAAACCGCCTTACAGGAAGTATGGGATGAGTATCCCGGCTTAACCCAGTTTGAGGCAAGGGCGGCCCTGGCCCGCTGTGGGTTAAGAAATGAGCATATCACCAGTCAGATGCAGGTGTTAAGTGGTGGTGAGCAGGCTAAGGTACGTTTATGCAAACTGATGCTTAAAGAAGCTAACTGGCTGGTGTTGGACGAGCCTACCAACCACCTGGATGTGGATGCCAAAGCGGAGCTTAAAAAGGCCATTAAAGAGTTCAAGGGCACTGTGATACTGGTATGTCACGAACCTGAGTTTTATGAAGACCTTGTAACCGATGTTTGGAATGTCGAGGAATGGAGCAATCTGCCTGTTTTGTCCTAATCCAGATAAATGAGAAAGAGAGGGGGTATCCCTCTCTTTTTACATGCTAATTCAGTTGATAAATCACAGACCCTGCACTTCTTTCTCCAACTCCTGTAACTGCTGCTTAATCAGGTCAATCTTTTTTAAAATAGCCTCCTTGGTATTTACCTCCTGCGGCTGTTCGGGAGAGGGAGAGGGTTCATTTAGACCGGCTTTGGCAAAGAAAACCTCCATGGCCTTATCCAGAGAATTGGTCTCTACCATGACAATCTTTTTATCAATTGCAAAGACGATAGCCTGCATCTGGGGAATGGAGGCGCCTTGTTTGTCAGCCTTAATATAAATAGGTTCGACATAGATAAAACCGTTGTCAATGGGCACCACCAGCAGGTTGCCCCTGATGACCTCAGATCCCCCTTGCCCCCAAAGAGTCATTTTACCGGAAATCACAGTGTCCTGGTCAATAAGGCTGTCAATCATCAGAGGGCCCTGGATCTCAATATTCTTAGGCATGCGGTAGAGTAGAAGTTCACCGTAGTGTTCGCCGTCGTTGCGGGCAGTTAACCAGGCTACCATGTTATTGCGGGTGTTCCCGGTGCGGCTGGCCGGTGTAAAGGGCAGCATCAGGGTAAACTCACTCTCTTTTTCACCAGGCAGCTTCATGATGGAATAATAGGGTTCTTTATCTACCGTGTTAGCGCCTTCTACTTTTTTGGCAATATCCCAGGTATCTTCCCTGTTATAAAAGACAGAGGGGTTGTTAACATGAAAATTCAGGAGTACCTTAGCCTGAATCTGAAACAAGTCTTCCGGATAACGGATGTGTTCCAGGAGGTTCCCGGGCATGGCTTGCTTATCCTGGAAGACTCCCGGGAAGATGTTCTGAATGGTTTTCAGGATAGGGTCATTGGGGTCAAAGATGTAGAAGTTAACAGTACCATGGTAGGCGTCTACAACTACTTTAACAGAGTTTCTGATGTAGTTGATTCTGCCATAGGGGGCTGAGTATGGGAATTTATCCGTGGTGGTGTAGGCATCAATGATCCAGTAGAGTTTGCCGTCCTTGGCAATCACCAGATAGGGGTCCTGATCGTATGCCAGGTACGGCATGAGGGTCTGCACCCGTTCCTTAATATTCCGTTTAATTAACAACTTGCTGGTGTCCTGAATCTCTCCGGCCAGGTAGAGGCGGAAGGTATTAAAGTAGGCGCTGAGGAAGAGTTTATTCATCCCGTTAAGGGGCAAGCCGGTTTTGCCTTGATATGAATTTTCTACATTGTTTTCACCCAAAGGATAATCAAATTCCTTGGTAGAGCTATTGCCAATAACGTAACCATACCGGCGGTCATCGGTAAGTTCGCCGAAGTAAATCCGGGGTTCTTCAATTTTAATCCCATTCACAGCAATTTGGGGTGGTATATCCTTAATGATTAATTTAGCATAACCGGAGCTGTCGATTTCATTGGCCAGGGTGGCAGCCGCGCCGTAACCGTGGGTGTAGCGCATGGTAAGGTTTACGAAAGTACCGGCCTTATCGGTTAAGGCATCACCGGAAATCTCCCTGGGAGCCAGGAGCACCTCACGGTACTTGCCGTCAACTGTGTACCTATCCACATCAATATCGTTAAAGCGGTAATAATAGCGGATACCTTGATTTTGGGAAAGCACGGTTTGTAAGGGAATGGGGTCGTTCAGTCGAACATTATCTATAGTGCTCCGGTTGTTATTGATATTCTTCATGGTCAGGGGAGCCACACCAGGGTAATCTTGGACTTTAATACCGGTCAGGTTGTAGGCCATCTGGGTGTATTTGATTTCTTGCTCGATGTAAGGTTTTTCTTTCGTGAATTCGTTGTTGCTGACATTGTACTGGATTAACCCCTGGGCCAGCCCGCCCAGGATGGCAGCCACAAGATAGAGGGCCAGGGTCCTCAGGACAATCCGGTGGTCATTAACAAAGATGTAAATTAAGCTGGCCAGGGCGCAAATAAAGGCCAGCAGGGCCATAATTTTGCCCAGGGGTACGGTTACATGAATATCCGTATAGCCGGCGCCGTAAACGTAACCGTTTTGGGAATACATTACTGCATAAATAGAAAGATAGTGTTTTAAGCCCAGCAGAATAAACAAAATCGCGGCTAAGCAAGCCCAGAACCTACGGATGCTTGGCGGAATATGGAGGCCTTCTTTCCGGAAAAGAGCGCCGGTGATACGAACCAGCCCTGCCAGGGAGTAAACCAAAACACTGGTTACAAAAACAATGGTCAGGGAGAAGATCAAAGAATTTAAGACAAAATTGTAAAGCGGCATTTTAAACACATAAAATGAGATGTCCTGGTTAAACACCAAGTCCTTGAAGCCAAAGGGACTGGCATTGCGGAATTCCAAGAGCTTCATCCAGCCATTTTCAGTAGCCGCCAGGGCGAAAATTAAACTGATTACGCAGCCGGCTAGCAAGAGGACAAAGAGCAAAGCTTTGGGCCTATTGGGTTTAACCCCGGTCTCGTCAACCTCAATTACCTTGCTGATGACATGGAGGCGGAACTTACTGTTGGTTTTATACTCGTAGTTCTCCGCTTTCATAAAGACCCGGTAACCGATAAAACCAGCCAAAAAAATGATCACGAAGTAGAGGAAAAAGGCAATTAACCCGATTTCCAGCTTGGCTAGGATAGGTCTGAGGTACAACTGGTTATAGCCTAAATCTTTATACCAGTTGTAGTCCACATAGAAAACTGAGGCGATTTTTACCAAAACAATTATGGTGATTAACAAAGGTAACAATGCGCGCAGCATGCCGCCTTTTCTCATTCGATGGCCTCCCTTTAGTTATAGGATTTGGATCCCACCATTATGCAATCCCCAATCTATTCTCTGTCCGGGTATTGAATTCCTTCCCCCGTTCTTTCAAATTATTCAGTCACATCTGCACACGGGGAACCCGGATTAAGCAAATTGCCAGACGTTTTTAGAACTAAACCTCAAGTAAGCCTTGTCGTATATTGCCAGGGCTTTTTTCTTTCACATAATGTTCCGTAAAGTTAATTTAACCGAAGCATGGAAAGATAAGCGCCGGCATACAAGTTAAAGATAAAGGCTTAACAATTGGGGA
>JAJZTU010000302.1 GCA_021848765.1 Bacillota bacterium | reverse complement strand
TCCCTATATGGTGTTCTGGATAATGATGATGTTTACCAGTATCTTGGCGGATTAAAGTTAGCTGCTGAGGCTGCTTCCGGTAAAGGGGTGGAAACCTATATTGCCAACACCCGTAATGCGGGTGGACCTCGAATTGAAACCCTGGCTGAGTTTGTGGGTATGGAGTTACGCACCAGGCTCTTAAATCCTAAATGGATTGAAGGGAACCGGTTCCGGGATATCTTAACCAAAGCAACAGAACAACAGATTAAACTGCCAAACAGAGAACGGGAAAATGATGCTCAGGCAGAAAGTAAAGAAGCGGTCCCAACGACTGTAGTTAAGCCTCTCCCGCTAGCTGTACCGCCGGCGGGTGTTCCTTCCCAACAACCTGCCATATCTATACAGCCTGCTCCGGAGAAAATGCTTGAAGCTAACGAGCCAACTGCAGCCAGGACTACGGAAGATAAAATTGTGGAAGTAACCGGTAGTCAGGCAGGGGCTGGGGATGCAGTTCAGGCAAATGCGGAAACTGGGGGAGATCAGGGTGAATTGGCTAAGTCCAAAAGAGTTAAAGCTAAGGCTTACGAAATTGAGATGCCGCAAAAACAACAATCCCAGTCGAGTAGTATGCCTACAGGAGTAACAGTCTTTGCAATTTTGGGGGCGCTGGTTTTAGTAGCTGTTTTTGCTAAGGGATACCTAACCAGATAATGCGCTCAGATAATAATCTGCTTTAATTTGACCCCGCTGCTGCGGGGTTTTTTCTTCGTTAAGGAAATTATGCTTTCGTTCTTTGGTCAATACAAGTTAGAGTTAGCATCTTAGCTATATGATACAAATCACAGAATTGGTTGCCAGTTAGGTTATAATAGATTATAACCTTTTATCCATTTACAAACATGTTAATGACACGTTTCTCCAATGTGGACAAACGTAAGAATCTTGAAATAGAAGGGAGGGAGTTGAGTTACACAATTTTTGTAACTCAACATAAGTTATGACCTTAAAAGGACTTTGTCAAACCACTGCCATGGGGATTTTGCCCCACACTGATATCAAGGCGGCTATGAAGTTAGCCTTAAGTGTGGATATCCCCTTTTGGCCCCAGTTACCCCGGGTTAGCTTCTATGAGGACATGTATGTCCAGGTAACTGAAAACTTTCCCGGGATAACCATTGATGAAACTAAGCAAAAGATTCTGTTTTCGCTAGAGGGCTTCTACGCCGGAATGGAAGAATATGTCCTGAAGTATGAGAATGAAAACACCTTCGGCCTTTCACCTGAATATTCCGTGGTGTACCGGGAGTTCCTGGAACAGGAGCTGGGGGGATACAATGCTATCAGAGGCCAATCTATCGGGCCGGTCAGCTTTGGCATGAAAATTACCGATGAAAGCAAGAAGCCGATAATTTACAACAATGAAGTTAAGGATTTCCTGTATGACTTTATCGCCAGGAAATGTAACCACCAGTACCGGGAACTGGTCCGGAAGAATCCCAATTCCATTGTCTGGGTGGACGAACCGGGCCTGGAGATAATCTTTGGATCTTTTTCCGGGTATTCCAGCGAACAGGCCAAGGGAGATTTCCGGGAATTCTTAAGCAATGTTGAAGGGCCAAAAGGGGTGCACCTGTGTGGTAATCCTGACTGGAGCTTCCTCCTGAAGGATGTGGATTTAGACATTCTTTCCCTGGATGCTTTCGGCTGTGGGCGGATTTTTAGCAGATATGTGGATGAAATCAAAGCATTTCTGGCCAAGGGCCGGATAATCGCCTGGGGGATTGTGCCCACCCTTACGGAAGAACAGACTCCGGAGTCAGTGAAGACTTTAATTCAGAGACTGGAAGAATACTGGGACTTCCTGGGGAAGGCCGGGATTCCCAAGGAGGTCATCCTCAAGCAGGCCTGGCTCACTCCGGCCCGGTGCTGCCTGATTAATGCCGACGGGACCAAGTCGGTGGATAGGGCGTTCCGGATTTTGCAAGAAGTATCCGGGTATTTCCGGGATAAGTACGGCCTTGCCTAACTTTGCTTATGTATACATTTCTCAAGACTGGGTATATTGCAGGATAATCCCTTGAAAGGTCGAATAATCAACAAAACGGTCTTACTTTCGACGCGGGAGGTTTCGGCCATGACACAGCGCAAGGTTATCCTGGACAGCATGGAATATAGCCTCCATTCAATAATTGATTCGACCTATAATGGCATACTTGCAGTTGACCAAAATGGATATGTCACCGTATGTAACGCGGCCGCTGCCAAGAGGCTGGGCATCACCCAAGAAGAAGCTCTGGGCTGCTATATTGAGGACCTGATTCCTGACACTAAGCTGCCCAGAGTACTTAAAACCGGGCAGTCGGATATGGGTAAAAAACTAAGATTTGGCGGCTCTATCCTCCTCGCAAACAGAACTCCCATCCTAAAGGAAGGTAAAATCATCGGGGCGGTTGCCGTGTTCCAGGACATCACGGACCTGCAAAAAATAATTGATGAGCTTACCAATATCAAGGAGCTTAAGACCACCTTGGAAACGGTGTTAAACCACGCCTATGACGGGATTGTGGTGGTTAATGACAAGGCAGTTGTCACCATGGCTAATGAGGCATTTGCTGATTTTCTGGAGATGGATACTAAAGAGATTGTCGGCCGCCCTATTTCGGAGGTCATTGGGGATACTAATCTTGACCGGGTTCTGCAGAGTGGAACCGCTGAGATAGGAGAGTTACAGCGTCTCAAGGGCCATGAAGTAGTGGTCATGCGGATACCGATTATTAAGGACGGCCAGATTGTAGGGGCCGTAGGCAAAATTATGTTCAAGAATATTCAGGAACTCAATGCCCTGGCCCGAAGGGTAAATTCTTTGCGTACAGAAGTGGATTACTACCGGGGCGAACTCCAGCGGGTAATCGGCGGTAAATACAATTTCGATAACATCATTGGCCAGTGCCGGCAGATATTCCAGCTGAAAGAAACGGCCAGAAAGGTGGCTAAAAGCAACTCAACAGTGTTAATCAGGGGTGAGAGCGGCACAGGGAAGGAGCTTATCGCCCATGCCCTGCACAATGAGAGTGACCGTCGTTACGGGCCGTTTATTAAGGTGAATTGTGCCGCTATGCCTGAGAATCTCCTGGAATCAGAGCTTTTCGGCTACAAGGAGGGGGCCTTCACCGGTGCCAAGAAAGGCGGTCAGGTAGGGAAATTTGAACTGGCGGACAAAGGGACCATTTTCCTGGATGAAGTGGGGGACATGTCTCTAAACATGCAGGCCAAGCTCCTCCGGGTCCTGCAGGAAAAAGAAGTGGAACGGCTGGGAGATTCCAGCCCTAAGACCATTGATGTACGGGTAATTGCCGCTACCAACCGGAATTTGGAAGAGTTGATCAGCAAGGAGAAATTCCGGGAGGACATCTACTACCGCCTGAATGTAATCAGCCTTCATGTTCCGCCGTTGAGGGAAAGAAAAGCGGACCTGCCCCTGCTTATGGAATATTTTATGGAAAAATTTAACCGGGAATTCGGTCTCTCAGTGCGGGCTTTTGAACCGGAGGTAGCGAGGCTGTGTGAAAGTTATAACTGGCCGGGAAATATCCGGGAACTGGAAAATGTTATGGAACGGGCTTTCAACATGGTGGATGGCCCAATAATCCAAATCAAGCACCTGCCGGTCTACCTGCAAAAGGCTAAAGAGAACCGCCCGGAGGCTATCGACGGTCAGAGCCTGCAAGCGCTGGCAGACCAGTTCGAAAAGACGGTTATCCTCGATGTACTGGCCAAAACAGGTGGTAACCGGACACAGACTGCCAAACTGTTAGGTCTGTCCCGGGCCGCTCTTTACAATAAGCTGGAAAAGCACGGTGTCACCTGATAGTTTCACGCACCAAACCAAGGTTTGCAAAGCAAACTATACAGTGTAAAGAAAATCATACAGTTATGTTAATGCTCGAAAAAAGCCTGAAAAAGCCTTTGCTTCAGCCCAGGCTTTTTTTATTTGCTTTTTCCGTTGTACAGGATTCCAGACAGTTTGCTCCCCAAGACTAATGAAATAAGTACTTGACAGCCAAACGCAAATGGTCCGGACTAGCCGTCTATCCCTGGATTGGTTTGCTAATCCATCGAGGATAAACTTTTTACACAATTCTAAAAAATTAGAACATTGGTCAAGGGGCATTAAAGAGCAGGAAATAAGCAGGGGGTGTAGAAA
>JAJZTU010000301.1 GCA_021848765.1 Bacillota bacterium | reverse complement strand
TCTTCCCCGGGATTTTTCAATACTTGACTCTTGTTGTTTTTGGCGTTATTGTTTATGAACTAATCTTTGGCCCCGGGAGCGCCCATGACAACTTCGGGACGGCCATGACCTGGGTGCTCTGGTGGCCGTTGATTCCGGTTATATTCGTATTGCTGGGGCGCTTCTGGTGTGCTGTCTGTCCCTTCGCCACTGTTAGTGACCTGATCCAGAAGGTGGTGGGAGTCCGGGGAGTTGTTCCCCGTTTTCTTAAGAGCTACGGAATTTGGTTAATAGACTTCTTCTTCATCCTGATTACCTGGGCCGACCACGTCTTTGGTATTGTAGAATCCCCCAGGGGTTCAGGGATTTTGCTGCTGATGATTACCACCGGAGTAATTGTTGCCGGGGCCTTTTTTGAGCGCCGTACCTGGTGCCGGTACCTGTGTTTCCTGGGGGGGCTTTCCGGAAACTATGCCCGGTCGGGCGCTTTGGAACTCCGGGCAACTCCTGAAATATGCAGCAAGTGTAGCACTAAGTCTTGTTTTAATGGTAATGAACAAGTCCCCGGCTGCCCTATGTTCGAGTTTCCCCGGGCCATGGATAACAGTGCCCGCTGTAACCTCTGCGGTTACTGTGTCAAGACCTGTCCCAATGACTCCATTAGAATCAGCCCCAGGGTCCCCAGCAGTGAGTTGTGGTTTATCAACCGGCCAAAGCTGGAGGAGTCCTTCCTGGCTATCGTAATCATGGGGATTGTGTTCGTCCAGAACATCACCATGCTGGAAGTTTGGAAGCAGATCCTGGCCTGGCTGGAGAGTGCTCTGGGTACTACCAGCTACAGTATTACCTTTACGGTGACTTTCCTGGTGGCCATGGCCCTGCCTGTAGCAGCCCTCGCCCTGGCATCCCGGCTGTCTAAGCTCGGCAATGGGGAATCCACCCTGACCAACTTTGCCCGGTTCGGCTATGCCCTCATCCCTCTCGACCTGGCCGGGCACGTGGCCCATAACCTTTTCCACCTGCTGGCAGAGGGGAAAGCAGTTGTATTTACGGCCTTGGCTCTGCTAGGGATTGAATCTCACGGTAGCTCCCCTGCCCTGGTAGGCCCGGAAACCATCCAGGTCCTGCAGTTTCTGCTCTTGGGCCTGGGGGTACTGGGTTCCCTTTACGGGGCTTACAGGATTGCCAAACACCACGACGGTGTCAAGGCTTGGCGCTCTTTTACCCCCATGGCGGGCCTGATTGTGGTCCTGGGATTAATTAACGTATACCTGTTCCTGCTGCCTATGGCGATGCGGATGTGATATCCCCCTTCCTTGTAAAGAGAAATTCCTGAGTTAACCACCCCAAGGTTGAGAATTAGTTCCAACAAACTACCGGAAAAATTACTTATCCGGTGGTTTTTTTTGTTACATACGGTTCCGGGATTTGGGGGAAACTTTCTTCAGGGTTGTTTACCCGGTTTTGCTTAAGCTTTGCGAGGTGAGAAAATGGGAGTTTTCCAGCCTAAAGGGCGATGGAGGTTCTGGGCAATCGGGCTTGGCCTGTTGATAATTGTGGGGGTTGCCCCCCTGGGGATAAGGATGTCGGAGAAATCGGAGTTTTGCGCCAGGTGCCATCCCATGCTGCCCATGTACCGGAGCTGGTCTCATTCCGCCCATGCCCGGAATGCGGGTTGCAATGATTGTCACAGCCCCCACGATAATTACGTTAAAAAGGTAGCTTTCAAAGCTTACACAGGGGTCAAGGACGCTTGGTCCATGTACGTGGCAGGGGTGCCGGACAGTATCCGCATAACTTCATATAGTGCGGGTATTATTGAAAAAAATTGTGTGCGCTGTCATAGTACGGTAGTTGAAAATGTTCACTCCCCGGGGGGAAAAAGATGTTTTGACTGTCACCGTTTCACCCCGCATCTTACTCCCGGAATTTGATGTGCACATGGAAAGGATGAACAACATGAGCAAGAAGGGCAAACTGTTCCTGATGGTACCGGCAGCAATGGTCCTGGTGGCGGCAGCAATGATAACCGGATGTGCTCAAAGCAGCACCGGCCCGCCGGGCTTATCCATTACCCGGGAAATACCGGAAAACGAGACTGACTCTGCAGTATGGGGAAAATATTACCCCAGCCAGTACTCCAGTTATCTGAAAAATAAAGAAGAAAGCAAAACCGAATACGGGGGTTCTGTCCGGGAGTCCAAACTGGATGAGTTTCCCTACCTCAGGCAGTTGTTTGCCGGTATGGGTTTTGGAGAGGATTACAATGAGGAAAGAGGACATACCTACTCCTTAATCGATATTCGGGAAATCAATGCCAAGCGCAAGCCCGGGGGTACCTGCATGACTTGCAAAAGCACCGAAGTCCCGGGATTAATTAAGAAGTTAGGGGTTAAATATTATTCAATGCCCTTTGATGAAGTTTCCAAGCTGGTAAAACACCCCATCGGCTGCCTGGACTGTCACGACCCGAAAACCATGGCCTTAAGGGTAACCCGGCCGGCATTTATCGAAGCTATGAGACGGAGGGGAAAAGATGTAACCCAGGCATCCCGGCAGGAACTGCGGCAATATGTCTGTGCCCAGTGCCACAACGAGTACTATTTCCATAAACAGAGTAAAGAGGTGGACCATCCCTGGGACAACGGGTTTGAGCCTGAGGATGCAGAGAAATACTATAACGACAAGAAATTTACTGACTGGATTCACCCTAAATCCGGTGCGGAAATGCTCAAGGTCCAGCATCCCGAATGGGAGCATAACTATGGCGGGACCCACTATACAGCAGGTGTAACCTGCTCTGACTGCCACATGCCCTATATCCGGGAAGGAGCCTCCAAGGTATCCAGCCATTGGTGGACCAGCCCGCTTAAGACTATGGACCAATCCTGCGGGGTTTGCCACCGGGAGGGGAATGACTGGCTGAAGAGCAGGGTGCTGAACACCCAGAAGCGTACCCAGGAACTGCTGGACACGGCCGGTAATGATATCGTGGTTGCCATCAATGCTATTGAAAAAGCCGGCAAGTCCCCGGATGTGGACCGGAAGCGTTTGGCAGATGCCCGTAACCTCCACCGCAGAGCCCAATTTTACTGGGATTGGGTTTCGGCTGAGAACAGCACCGGCTTCCATAACCCACAAGGAGCCATGCATAGTCTGGGTAAGGCAATCGACCTGGCCCGCCAGGCCCAGGTGGCTGCTTCGCAGGCGGCAGCAAATTTAAGGTAGACCGCTAGGTCTGCCTTTAGTAGTTGCTTGATAGAGCAAATGACTTTCAAAAAAGACTTTCAAAAATATCTTTCAAAAAATATCTTGCCAAGAACATGATCCTATAGTAAAATAACACTAAAATCGATATCATGAAGATATCTTCAAATACCTCGTACAGACAGTTTAATTAATGAAGAATTGGACCACGGAGGTCTATCTCTCACGAAGAGAGTAGTTTTCCGTGGTTTTTATTTTGTTAGGGGGTGGAAGGAAAATTAGAAGTCTAACTAAGCATACATAAACAAACTTGAACAGGAGGTGTATTGAGTTGCATATACCGGATGGATTTTTAGATACAAAAACTTGGGTTACTACCGCTGTGGTAAGTGCCGGAGCACTCAGCTACAGTGCCAAAAAGACCAGAGAAGTACTTAATGAAAGACAACTACCCGCTTTAGGAATTATGTCCGCTTTTATCTTCGCCGGACAAATGGTCAATTTTCCTGTTGCCGGGGGTACTTCAGGACATTTGTTAGGCGCTGCCTTGGCAACTATTCTTTTGGGGCCATGGAGTGCAAGTTTAATTATTGCAACAGTTTTAGCCGTGCAGAGCCTGTTCTTTCAGGATGGGGGCATTACTGCTTTAGGAGCCAATATCTTTAATATGGCTGTTCTGGGAGTGGGGCTGGCTCACTTAACACACAGGGCGTTGTCTAAACTTAACATAAACCAGTACATTGCCGGTTTTGTAGCTGCCTGGCTGTCTGTGATGGGCGCCGCCTTTGCTGCCTCCATTGAATTGGCGGTGTCAGGGACTATCCCTCTGGGTGTTGTTTTGACCGCTATGGCTGGATGGCACACTTTAATCGGCATCGGTGAAGGAATTATTACAGCAGTGGTAATCGCTTTTGTAAGCAAATCCGAAGCCGGTTCCCAAAGGGCTAATATAAGTATGAGGTGATTGAAATGCATAAGCGATGGTTAATAGGTTTTGCCGTGGCC
>JAJZTU010000017.1 GCA_021848765.1 Bacillota bacterium | reverse complement strand
AGCCTGACCGGGTCCTGGAAGCTGTCCATAAGGCTCTGGAATAAACAGCAACTGAGTGTACGGGTAGAATAAAGGAGGGTCTGTTGTGGCAAACAAGCACATTCCCTCCAGGGTAGGGTTAGTCTTACTGCTTTTGGCCTTACTGCTTCTGGGCAGTTCCGTGGCCCAGGCGGCCCCTGGGGGAAGTCCCGATAACAGCATAGAGTCCAGACCCTATACCGCTGATACCGGTATCCCGAAGAGCCAGGAGAAAGTGGAACTGCCCAGTATGGGTTGGTATTTATTAAAAATGGCGCTCAGCCTGGCAGTTATTACAGGGTTGGCTTATGTTACCCTGAGGTTGGTTCCGCGTAAACTGTCCCTGCAGCCCGGTGGGGATTTCATCTCAGTTTATGACCAATATTTCCTGGGCCCCAACAAAGGTATCTATATTGCCGAGATTGGAGGACGGGTGGTCGCTCTGGGGGTTACCGACCACAACATCAGTGTGATCGGTGAAATCTCGGATCCGGAGCTTATCAGGGAAATGCGTGAGAACCAGGCAACCAAGAAGCCACAGTCCGGCTGGGGAGAGGCCGGAGCCAGGATTTTCCGGGATGTGCTGGGAACCGGCCCTCAAGGAAACCAACTTCCCTTTAGTTCCCATATTCGCCAACAAATCTCTAAACTTCAGGAAATCGCCCAAGGTAAAGTACACCAGGCGAACGGGAAGGATGATACTCTTGAGTAAGCTTCGGTGGAAGACTCTGGCTGCCATAGGGGGGGGTGCCGGAGTGATTTTGGCCGGGGGCCTGTTGCTAACCGGCGATGCCCAAGCAGCGCAAGCCATTCCGCTTCCTACAGTAAAAATCGGGATGGAGGCCTCCAACAGCCCACAGGATGTGGCCACCAGTTTACAAATCCTGTTCTTGATGACCATCCTGTCCCTGGCTCCGGCCATCCTGGTGATGATGACATCCTTTACCCGGATTATAATTGTCTTGTCCTTTTTGCGCCATGCCCTGGCTACCCAGACAATGCCGCCTAACCAGGTATTAATCGGACTGTCCTTATTTCTTACATTTTTCATTATGGCCCCTACCTGGAACCAAATTAATCAAGATGCCTTACAGCCTTACCTGGCCGGTAAACTCCAGCAGCAGGAAGCCCTGGACAAAGCAGCCCAACCTATCCGGACCTTTATGTTCAAACAAACCAGAGAAAAGGATTTGGCGCTCTTTGTAAACCTGGCCAAAGCGCCACGTCCCAAGACTTACCGGGATATCCCGACCTTTGTGCTGATACCTGCCTTTGCTATCAGTGAATTGAAAACTGCTTTTCAAATCGGTTTTTTGTTATTTATACCTTTTGTAGTCATTGATATGATTGTTGCCAGTTCCCTTATGGCAATGGGAATGATGATGCTGCCACCGATGATGATCTCCCTGCCCTTTAAGCTACTGTTGTTTGTGTTGGCAGACGGCTGGTATCTGGTGGTGCAATCCTTGATTTTAAGTTTTAACTAGGAGGATAAGTGCAATGACCCAGGATTTTGTAGTTTATCTGGCCAGGGAAGCGTTGTTCACCGTACTGCTGGTTTCCGCACCGGTACTGGGCCTAAGCCTCTTAGTGGGCCTGATTGTAAGTATATTCCAGGCGACAACCCAAATCCAGGAAGCAACTCTGGCCTTTGTACCCAAAATTGTGGCCGTACTGGTAGCGATTGTGTTCTTTGGACCCTGGATGCTCAATATTCTGCTGGCATACCTTGCTAATATTCTGGGAGGGCTGCACACCCTTGGCAGGTAGGATTTTAAGGGGGTTGTACCTTGGAACAGCTTGTGGCTGCGGCTGAACAGATTAACATTTTTATCCTGCTGATGGCCCGCATCCTGGGAGTTTTCATGCTGGCCCCCGTGCTGGGAAGCCGGAATATCCCTCCCCAACTCAAGATAGGCTTGTCCGCTATCGTAGCTTTGATGGTTTTTTCAGTGCTCAGGGTGGGGCCTGTACAGACCCCTAATGACCTGTTTTCCTACATTTTGCTGGTGGCCGGGGAAGTTGTAGTCGGATTGACAATCGGCTTTGTGTCTCACTTAATCTTTTATGCTGTTATGCTAGCCGGTCAGGCTATTGATATGCAGATGGGTTTTAGTATAGTTAATGTCATTGATCCCATGTTTGGCAATTCTTTACCGTTAATGGGAAATTTCAAATATATTCTGGCCTTATTAATCTTGCTGGTTACTAATACTCACCATTATATTTTTGCCGCCTTGCTGAAGAGTTACCAATACATACCGCTGATGACTTACGCCTACCATGCTTCTCTCACTAAGCTAATCATGGAGGTTTTTGGGGGAACTCTGGTTACGGCCGTCAAAATTAGCCTGCCGGTGGTTGGGGTACTTTTAGTCACCGATGTAGCCATGGGAATTCTCGCCAGGACAGTGCCCCAGATGAATATTTTTGTTGTCGGGTTCCCGGTAAAGATAGCAGCCGGTTTGGTGGTGATTTTGCTTTCCCTGCCCCTGTATGCTTTCATTCTGAAAATACTGTTTGATAACAGTTTTGCCGACCTAATCCGGATTATGAAGGTCATGGGTGGATAAGAGAAGGAGTTGGGTTGGCAAATTATGCAAGACTATACTCGCAAAATAATTCCCCTTAATCTTCAACTGTTTGCCGGGGAGAAAACTGAAGAAGCCACCCCCAGGCGAAGGCAGCAGGCACGGAGCAAAGGGCAGGTGGCCAAAAGCCAGGAATTTAATTCTGCTCTTGTCCTGCTAACCGGTTTTGCCGCCTTAAGTTGGTTCTTCCCCTTTATGTACAGTCAGATTGTCGCCTATACCAGGCTGATGCTTAGTACCCTGTCCAGGGAGGACCTGACTATTGGCGCGATAATAGCACTTTTTCAACAGATGACCGTAATCGGCGCAAAACTATTACTCCCTCTCCTGGGGACCACCCTGATAGCCGGTATGGCGGCCAACTACCTGCAAGTGGGGATGATGTTCTCCACTGAGGCAATTAGTGTCAATTTGAGTAGGATTAACCCAATTGAAGGCCTTAAACGGTTATTTTCCACACGGTCTTTGGTGGAGTTAGGTAAGTCCCTGTTTAAGGTAACCCTGGTGGGCATAGTTGTCTACCGGATCATCCGTGATAATTTTGATGTCTTTCCCAAGATGCTGGATATGGATTTACGGGCCTCCGGGGCCTTCCTGGGAGGAATAATCATCAAAATAGGGCTGCAGAGCGCGGTACTCCTGATGATTCTGGCAATCATTGATTTTAAATACCAGCAGTGGGAATTTAATAAATCCCTGAAGATGAGCAAGGAAGAAATTAAAGAAGAGTACAAACAGACTGAGGGTAACCCCCAGATTAAAAGCAAAATCCGCGAAAAAATGCACCGGATGTCCATGCGCCGTATAATGCAGGAAATTCCCAAAGCTGATGTGGTGATAACTAACCCCACCCACTTTGCAGTAGCCCTGCGCTATGACGGAGAAACCATGGCAGCCCCCAAAGTGGTTGCCAAAGGGCAGGACAACCTGGCCTTGAAGATAAAGGAGATCGCCAAAGAGCATGGCGTAGTTACGGTAGAGAACAAGCCCCTGGCACAGGCCCTCTATAAAGGCACAGAAATTGGGGACAGCGTACCCCCGGAGTTGTTCCAGGCAGTGGCTGAGGTCCTGGCGTTTGTGTATAGACTTAAAGGAAAAATTAAGTAAGTAGGAGGCAGAGCATGTCCACACCGTTGGTTTCACAGGGCTTTCGGCATAGTGATATTATAGTTGCGGCAGCGGTCATTTTTATGGTGGTCATTATGGTCATCATTATTCCGCCGGGGCTCTTGGATGTGCTGCTGACCATCAATATCAGTATTTCCCTGATAGTGCTTCTGGTGGCCATGTATAACAAGGAAACCCTGGAGTTTTCTGTGTTTCCCACCTTGCTGCTGATTATGACCCTCTTCCGGTTGTCCCTTAACGTATCGTCCACCCGGCTAATCCTCCTCAACGGAGAGGCAGGAAAGATTATTGAGACTTTTGGTAATTTCGTGCTGGGAGGAAACCCGGCGGTAGGATTTGTTATCTTTTTAATTCTGGTGGTTATCCAGTTTCTGGTCATTACCAAGGGCGCTGAGCGGGTCTCTGAAGTAGCTGCCCGTTTCACTTTGGATGCCATGCCCGGTAAGCAAATGAGTATTGATGCTGACCTTAATGCCGGACTCATCAATGACCAGGAAGCCAAGGAAAGACGTAAGACCATCCAGCAGGAAGCTGATTTCTATGGCGCCATGGACGGCGCCAGTAAGTTCGTGAAGGGAGACGCCATTGCTGCGATTATCATTATTGTGATTAACGTAATCGGCGGTTTTGTGGTGGGAATGGTCCAAAAGGACATGGGGGCGCTGGAAGCCCTGCAGAAGTACACCATCCTTACAGTAGGTGAGGGGCTGGTGGCCCAGATTCCCGCCCTGCTGATTTCAGTAGCTACAGGTATAATTGTTACCAGAGCAGCCTCCGATACCAATCTGGGCCAGGATATGGTGGGCCAGCTCTTTGCCAATCCCAGGGTCCTGGCTATTGCTGCCGGCGGGTTGGCGCTGCTGGCTGCCTTGGGCATGCCCCCTGTCCCCATGCTGCTGCTGGCAAGTATTTTGGGTGCAACCGCTTTTTCCATTACCCGCCGGAAAAAGCAGGAGGAAGCCCAGCAGGTCAATCAGGAACTGGAAAAGGAAGTGGAAGAAACCAGAAAACCCGAGAATGTAGTCTCCCTGCTGCATGTGGATGCTATGGAATTGGAGATGGGCTATTCCCTTATTCCTCTGGTAGATGCCTCCCAAGGCGGGGACCTTCTGGACCGGGTAATCATGATTCGCCGCCAATGTGCCCTGGAAATGGGCCTGGTGCTGCCCCCGATTCGCATGCGGGATAACATGCAGCTTAAGCCTAACAGCTATGTAATTAAGATCAAAGGAGTAGAAGTAGCCAACGGGATTCTCATGGTCGACCACTACCTGGCGATGAGCTCCGGTTTAGAGGATCAGACCATTGAGGGAATCGATACAGTTGAACCGGCCTTTGGCCTCCCGGCCAAATGGATACCGGCCCACTTAAAAGAGGCAGCCGAGATGGCAGGGTATACCGTAGTGGACCCTCCTTCGGTTATTGCCACCCACCTTACGGAAGTCATAAAATCTCATGCCCATGAAATTCTTGGACGCCAGGATGTTAAGACCTTGATTGACAATATCAAGCAAAATTTCCCCGCTGTGGTGGACGAGTTGATACCCGATTTATTGAGCATTGGCGAGGTTCAGAAAATCCTGGCCAATCTCCTCAAGGAGCGGGTATCCATCCGGGACCTGGTCAGCATCCTGGAAACCCTGGCTGATTATGCCAGAGTGACCAAGGATGTGGACATGCTTACCGAGTATGTACGCCAGGCCCTGGCCAGGCAAATCAGCAAACAATACGGTTCCCAGGAGACTCTTAATGTCATCACCCTGGACCCGGCTGTGGAGCAGCTCCTGCGGGATTCACTCCAGCAGACCGAGCATGGTTCCTTCCTTGCCCTGGACCCGCAAAAGGCCCAGGAACTGTACCAGCAGCTTCAGCAGGTAGTGGAAAGGGCCGGGCATCTCGGCTACCAGCCTATAGTGCTGTGTGCCCCGGTAGTCAGAATCTTCTTCAAGCGCCTCACTGAAAGGTTCATGCCTAATCTGGTAGTCCTTTCGTACAATGAATTAGACCCTAACCTCCAAGTTCAATCTGTTGGGATGGTGAGTATATAATGCGGGTGAAGCGGTTTGTTGCCCCTACTATGCAGGAGGCCATGATTAAAGTAAAACTGGATATGGGCAAGGAAGCGGTGATCATCCACACCAGGAAGTTCAAGGAAGGCGGCTTCCTTGGCCTGTTTGCCAGGGAGATGGTTGAAGTAACCGCCGCTGTGGAAGACAAGCTAACCCAGGCGCCTGCCAACGAAAAGAGGGCTGAGAAAACAAATAATCTAACCCCGGCGCCGGTAGCTGCAACGAGTGCAGAAATCACCGGACAGGATAATCAGGAAGCAGCGGAAAACCTGGCAGTCCAGAGAGAACTTGCCGAAATGCGCTCGCTCATGGAAAAAATGTCGGAACAAATTGAGTTATCCCAGAAAATTGACAGTTACCCGCCAATCCTGCAGAAATATTACCAAAACATGGTGACCAACGATATTGATGACCGGTTGGCTAAAAAGCTGGTCAAGGCTATTTACACTAATCTGACTCCGGAAGAACTGGGTGAAGAAGAGAAGGTCTGTGCAACACTGCAGAAGAACCTGGAAAAAATCCTCAAAAAGGCCAAGCCGATTACCTTTACCTCCGGAACTAAAACTAAGCAAACTATTGCCCTGGTGGGGCCTACCGGTGTGGGGAAAACTACCACAATTGCCAAACTGGCTGCGACCTTTTCCATTGTGGATAAGCGCAAGGTAGCCCTCATCACGGCTGACACCTACCGGATTGCAGCGGTGGAACAACTGAAGACCTTTGGAGATATTATCGGGGTACCGGTGGATGTAGTCTATACGCCCCAGGAACTCAAAAAGGCGGTCCAGCGGCATTCCGACAAGGATTTGATCTTAATTGACTCAGCGGGGCGCAGTCACAAGAATGGCCTGCAGATGTCTGAACTGAAAGGGTTTTTGGAGGCTGCCAACCCCAGTGATATATTTCTGGTCTTGAGTTCTACCACCAAGTCCAAGGATCTGCTGGAGATTGTCGAAAGTTATAGTGATGTGTCAGTGTCCAGATTGATTTTTACCAAATTAGACGAAACATCTTCCTATGGCGCTATCCTCAATGTGGTTAGCAAGTCCAAAAAGGCCCTGTCTTATGTTACTGTTGGCCAGAGCGTCCCTGATGATATTGAAGTAGCCAACAGCGCCCAGCTTGCTAATCTGATGATGAGGGAGCGATAACCATGAGGGACCAGGCAGAAAAACTCAGAATTCTTGCTCGCGCAATCAAGTCCCAGGTAGAAGCAGATATCAAAAATGGCTTTTCCGGTTCCTCACCTGAAAATGAGTTGGCAGAACAGCCCGCTGCTGCCAAGACCAGGATTTTTGCCGTAACCAGCGGAAAAGGTGGGGTAGGTAAGACCAATTTTACTATCAACCTTGCCCTGGCTTTAATGAAACTGGGTCAGAGAGTGATGGTTCTGGATGCCGACCTGGGCTTGGCTAATGTGGATGTGGTCTTAGGCCTGAAAACTGAGCACAACCTGTCTCATCTCATTAACGGGGAAAAGAACATTAAAGACATTATCAGTTTAGGGCCAAACGGTTTACAGGTCCTCGCCGGTGGGTCGGGAATGCAGGAACTGGCCAATTTGTCCAGGAAAAGAGTGCAGAAATTCATCAATTCCCTAAGTGAGTTGGAAGGAATGACAGATATTCTCATCATCGACACCGGGGCGGGCTTAGCCAGAAATGTGATGAGCTTTGTATTGGCAGCTGACGAAGTAATAGTCATTTGCACTCCGGAGCCCACTGCAATGACCGATGCTTACGGACTGGTGAAAACGCTGTATAAGCAAAAACCGGAAAGCAAAGTCCATCTTGTAGTAAACCGGGTGGAAAACGCAGAAGAGGCCAATGAAACAGCCAACAAGTTCACGGTGGTGGCCCAGAAATTCTTACAGTTCCCGGTGGCCACCCTGGGCTATGTTCTGGATGACCCCAGTGTATCTAAAGCTGTTAAAACACAAGAACCTTTTTTCTTAAAATACCCTAAATCCAATGCGGCTCAATGTCTGGAACGCTTGGCATCCCAGTTGCTCAATAATAATTCGGGCATCCAGGAACCCCCGGCTGGAGTTCGCGGGTTTTTAACCAAAATGATCCGCTTTTTTAGCTAAAAAGGAGGGATAGCAATGGCGGATGCGCCAAAGACCCAACGGCGGAACTTCGTCAGGTTAAACGTCCGGGTTCCCCTTGAGTACACTATTGTCTCTGATGACATTGTCCTGCCGGAGACCTATTCGGCCACTACCAAAGATCTCAGCGGCGGTGGTTTGCGCTTTGATTCCAAGGTGGAGTTGGCAATAAATACTGAATTGGAGATGATCCTGGATATTCCCAGGCATGGAAAGATATCTGCCGTAGGCCAGGTTGTCAGATGTATTCCTTTGGAATTCTCACCTAAATACTCTATTGGAGTCGAGTTTACGCTGATTGATAAAAAGGACCGGGAAAGATTAATCCGGTTTATCTTTGAGCGCCAGCGTGAACTCAGGCAAAAAGGTCTCATATAGGGAGTGGTCGCACAATTGAACGCGAAAATTAAAGTGTTAATAGTTGAAGATTCAGCCTTTATGCGGCAGTTTATAACCAATATTATCTCTGCCGATTCCCTGCTGGAGGTTGCAGGAACTGCCCGGAACGGGGCGGAAGGATTGGCTAAGACCCAGGAACTAAAACCTGAGGTCATAACCATGGACGTAGAGATGCCGGTTATGGACGGCCTGACTGCAGTTGAAAAAATCATGGCCCTTTGCCCTACGCCCATTGTGATGCTGAGCAGCCTGACCACAGACGGCGCGGAAGCCACCATCAAGGCCCTGGAATTGGGAGCTGTTGATTTTATCCCTAAGCCCTCAGGCTCCATTTCCCTGGACTTGGGCAAGGTTAAAGGCGAAATCATTGAAAAAATAAAAATTGCTGCCAGGGCCAAGTTAGTCCCCCAAGTAACCGTAACCAGAACTTTGGCCAAGGTGCCCAAGGCAACCCTGGAGGTTTCTAACCGGAGGCTGAACAAAATAATTGCCATCGGCACTTCCACCGGTGGCCCCAAGGCCCTCCAGGAAATCGTCCCCCTGCTGCCCAGAAGTATTCCGGCCGGGATTTTGATTGTCCAGCACATGCCCAAAGGGTTCACCAAGTCCCTTGCCGACAGACTGGACTCCTTATCCCAGATAACAGTCAGAGAAGCCAAAGACGGCGATGAACTGGTCGCCGGACTGGCCTTAGTCGCCCCGGGAGATTATCACATGACCGCAACGGAAGCAGGAGGACGGGTAATAATCCACCTGAACCAGGAACCGGCAGTTTCAGGACACCGGCCTTCGGTTGATGTGATGTTTACGTCAGTTGCAGGGCTAAGCCAGGATAAGGTCGGGGTAATTCTCACCGGGATGGGGGGCGATGGTTCTGACGGCATGGTGCTGATTAAAGGGAATATGGGCAAAACCATAGCCCAGAACGAAGACACCTGTATTGTCTTTGGAATGCCCAAAGTGGCCATCGAGAAAAAAGCCATTGATAAGGTTGTACCATTAGACAAAATAGCTATGGAAATAATGAAGCTTTTATAACAGGATAACCGGAGGTGATGGACTACTATGGACTTATCACAATACCTGGGCATGTTTTTGGAAGAATCCAGAGAACATTTACAGAGACTAAACGAAGGGTTACTTGGTTTGGAGAGCAACCCCGAAGACTCGAGGCTGATTAACGAGATATTCCGGTCGGCGCACACCTTGAAGGGCATGTCCGCTACCATGGGTTTCAACCAGATTGCTGAGCTTACCCATCAAATGGAAAACGTACTGCAAAAAATTCGCAACGGGGAAGTGAAGGTGGGTGGCGGGTTAATTGATGCCCTGTTTCGCTGCCTGGACAGCCTGGAAACCATGGTAGAGACCGTCGCCAACGGGGAGAGCCTGGAGATGGATTTGGCCCCTCTACTGGCAGGGCTCCAGGACGGTTCGGGCCAGGGGAGCGGGACAAGCCCGGAGGGTGAAACCACGCCTGTACATAATAATTCCAAGGAAGCAACCCCAGGAGAACCTACTGAGATCCCCGGGGTGGAACTAAATGAATTTGAAAAAAATCTGGTATGTGAGGCTCAGGAACACGGGTATCATCCTTATCACCTTGTCATCACTATCAAGCCTACCTGTATAATGAAATCTGTCCGGGCCTTTATGGTGGTCAGAAGACTGGAGGAACTGGGTGACATTATTAAGACCGTGCCCTCGGTTACCGATATTGAGGATGAAAGATTTGAACAGAGCTTTGAATTGGTCCTGTTATCGGCAGCCGGTGAGGCTGAGATAGCCAAGGCCGTTAACGGGGTGGCAGAACTGGAGGAAACCAAAGTAACCCTGCTGAAATGCCTGAAAGGAGTGCAGACCGCCCCAACCCCAGCTGAAGGCAAGGTTACCGCACCGGTCCAGGGCCAGCCTTGCGAAAACGGGCCAACCCCAGGGAGTTCTCCGGCGACGGCTAAAAAAGATCCCGGCTTACCGAGGACGCAGGGCTTCAAAACCAAGGCAGTAGCCACTATCAGAGTGGATATTGACCGCTTGGACAAACTGATCAACCTCGTCGGTGAACTGGTTATCAATAAAACCCGACTGGCCCAAATCGGCAAGACCTCGGACAATCCGGGCCTTTCCGAGACAGTGGAACAGATGGATAGGGTGTTCGTTGACCTCCAGAACCTGGTAATGAAGGTGCGCATGGTACCCATTGAGCAGGTCTTTAACCGTTTCCCCCGCATGGTGCGGGACTTGGCCAAAGATTTGGGTAAGGAAATTGAACTGGAAATTGAAGGTCAGGAAACCGAGTTGGACAGGACTGTAATTGATGAAATTGGAGACCCCCTGGTACACCTGCTGCGGAATTCAGTGGATCACGGGGTTGAGAGCCCGGATGAACGGGAGCGCGCCGCTAAGCCAACTACTGCGGTAGTCAGGCTGACGGCAAGACACGAAGGAAACAATGTCATAATTGAGGTTTCTGATGATGGCAAAGGCATAGACCCCCAACGAATTAAGGCAAAAGCGCTGGAAAAAGGAATTATCTCGCCTGCTGAGGCAGAGACCATGGATGACCATACTGCTGTGAACCTGATTTTCAGAGCAGGATTCAGTACTGCTGAGCAGGTCAGCGATGTATCAGGACGGGGTGTTGGTTTAGATGCTGTGCGGTCAAAGATTGAGGCCTTGAGCGGAGAATGCAGAATCTTTACCAAACCGGGTTCGGGAACTACCTTTAGAATTCAACTCCCCCTGACCCTGGCGATCATTCAGGCCCTTTTGGTGAAAGTGGGCGCCGAAAGCTATGCTATCCCCCTGAGCTTTATCGATGAAACTACCAGCATACTCCCCCGGGATATCAAGGAGGTTCAGGGACAGGATTCCATGCTCCTGCGCGGGCACATTCTTCCCCTGTTAAGGCTGGACACAGCCGTAGGCCTTCCTCCCAGAACCTGGTCTCCGGAAGAAGAACTTCTGGTAGTAGTTGTGCGGAGAGCCGGTAAAACTCTCGGGCTGCTGGTAGACGAACTGGTAGGACAGCAAGAAGTGGTAATTAAGACCCTGGGTGAACTGGTAGGCGGCCTCCCGGGAATCGGTGGGGCAACTATCCTTGGAGACGGCACCGTTTCCCTTATCCTGGATGTTTCCACCTTGGTTTAGGGAGTGAGGTATATGGTAGAAAAACAATTTTGTTGGGTAGACCAGCAATTGGTGGCTTTTAAAATTGGCAGGGCCAATTATGCTATTGCGATTCATAATGTTCAGGAGATCGTCCGAATCCAAACTGTCACCAGGGTGCCTAATACCCCTGACCATGTGGATGGCGTAATTAACCTGAGGGGCACTGTTGTTCCGGTTTTGAACCTGCATAAGCTCTTCGGGATTCCGGACCAGGAAGTTACGGAGGACAGCAGGATTGCGGTGGTCAAGGTAGATAATATCCTTTATGGAATTCCGGTGGATCAGGCTTCAGAGGTTCTGCGCCTGCCAGGTACGGCAGTAGAGGCTGCCCCTGAGGTAAACAGCAAAAACCACCGGGACTATGTCCAGGGAGTGGCCAAGTCAGGTGGTGAACTGTGGGTCATTCTTGATCCCAAGGCTCTTATCCAGTTTTTCCGTCAAAAGGCCGGTACAAGGGGGTAGAAATATGGCAGATGAATTCTTGCAGCTTTCTCCCGTACAAAAGGATATTCTCAAAGAAGTCAGCAATATCGGTGCCGGCAGCGGGGCAACTGCCCTGGCCCATCTGCTGCGGCGCAAAATTACCATGACAGTCCCCGGAGTCAGGGTCTTACCCCTGGAAGAGGTAGCCACTGTCACCGGGGGAGCGGACCATAAGGTAGTTGGGATCTTTCAGCGGGTTGAGGGCCCTGCCCCTTGCAGCATCCTCTTCTTCCTCAGCATTGACAGCGCTATGCACCTTGTGGACATGCTGCTGAACAGGGCTTTGGGCACCACCAGATTTATTGATAAACTCAATATGTCTGCCCTCGAAGAGATGGGAAATATTGTATCAGGGTCTTTTCTCAATGCCCTTGGCGGATTCACAGGCCTTAAGTTTGTCCCCTCCGTACCTTCCGTGGCCATAGATATGGCAGGGGCTATGCTGAATTCCGTCCTCTATCATTACGGGCAAGTGGGTGACCATGCATTAATTATTGACACTGAATTTGCGGAACAGGACAGGCACCTTGCAGGTAACTTCTTTTTGTTTCCTGACCCGGGCTCCTTAACCAAGATCTTGTCTGCCCTAGGAGTATCTAATCATGGAGCATGTTGTTAAAGTAGGGATGTGTGACCTCAAGACGGCCAAACCTCCCCAAAGGCTCTTAACCTCGGGGCTTGGTTCCTGTGTAGGCATATGTCTGTATGATCCGGTGACCAAGACAGGGGGGATGGCTCATATCATGCTCCCTGACAGCGCCCAGGCCCGGGGAAACACCAACCCGGCAAAGTTTGCCGATACGGCAATTCCTCTATTGATTGAAGAAATGCTGGCCCTGGGGGCGGTAAAAAGCCGGCTGGTAGCAAAAATTGCCGGGGGCGCTCAGATGTTTGACTTTGCGACTAATAGCGAGGTCATGCGGGTTGGCGACCGTAATAGCAAGGCTGTGGCAGCCAAACTTAAGCAGGAGGGGATTCCCATTTTGGTAAACGACACCGGAGGAAACTTCGGACGCACCATTGAGTTTGATACGGTGGACGGAAAACTGTACATCCGGACCCTGGATAAGGGCGAGAGCATTAGGTAGTTACGGATGGGAGAAAGGGGGCTGGCGGTGACTGATTCGGTAAAAAGATGGCCGGTTGTCCTTGCCGTGGCCTTCTTTGGACTAATTATCCTGATTGGACTGGTATCCGGTGTTTCCTTAAGTGTGGCTTTTGCCCGTGGGGCAGGGTGGAGTGTAACTATTCTGGGGTTGCTGCTGGTAATGAACCGGCTGCTTGCCGGAATGCTGCAGCCCCTGGAGGAAGCAGAAACCCAAGGGCAGGCCCTGGACGTGAGCTTACCTCCCGAATATGGGGACAAACCTGATCCGGCAGGCGCTCAGGTAATGACCGGTATGCGGCAGATTGACCAAGATCTTGAGGAAATGGTTAAGAATAATCCTGAACGAGTAGCGGAGCTTACCCGGAAGATGGGACTGGAGTGATTCCGGGGATGAGCGGGGGGGGATAGATAATGCTAGCCAAGCAGCAGAAAGTAAATCTGGATAGTTTGTGGGTCCGGTACAAGGAAAATAAGGATCTTCAAGCTCGGGAAGCCCTGATTCTTTCCTATGCCTCATTGGTGAAGTATGTTGCCGGCAGGCTGGCCATAGGCCTCCCCAATAACGTCCAAAGGGATGACCTGTTGAGTTATGGAGTTTTTGGTCTTATGGAAGCCCTGGAACGCTTCGACTACCAGCGGGGAATTAAATTTGAGACTTATGCCATATCCAGGATTAGGGGGTCAATCTGGGACGGCCTGCGGGCCATGGATTGGGTTCCCTATTCGGTGCGGCAGAAAGCCAAAGAACTGGAAAAGGTTTATGCCCGGCTTGAATTCCAGTTAGGCAGGTCTGCTACCGATGAAGAAGTCTGTAATGCTATGAACCTGTCTCCCTCCCAGTTTCAGCGGCTCTTGACCGAAACCGGCGCTACCAGTATCTTGTCTTTGGACGAACAACTGGGTGGGGAAAACGGTGACCACGAGGGGTTAAGGCTGATGGATGTAATTCAAGACCCTCAGGCCAAGGACCCCAACACTGTGGCGGAATATGCAGAAATGAAGGCCATGCTGGCTGAAGCTATAGATAAGTTGCCGGAGCGGGAGAGATTGGTTATAGCCCTGTACTATTACGAAGGCTTAACCCTCAAGGAAATTGGCCAGGTGCTCGGGGTAACCGAATCCCGGATTTCCCAAATGCATTCCAAGGCCATTCTGAGATTGAGAGGCAGACTCTCCAGAGCCAAAAAGAAGATCTTTTAAAGATTGCTGCCTGTTCCGTGCGGGTAGGGAGGTCAAATTACTTCAGGTTTGGAGTGATGCATCATGAGCGAAGAGAAATTGCCTGAACCGGGAATTGAAGATAAAACCTCATCCGGCCAGTTGGATTCCCAAGCCGTGGAAGACCTGGTTGAAGATGCGGTAGGGACTGTGGCCGATCTGGACGGGGTCCGGGTTTTAGAGTATCTCCCGGATGGGCTCTACCTGACAATTTTCCCCCCCAATGGTTTAGGAGCTGCTGTAAGTGCAGATGCTTTATGTGCAGAGCTGGATTCCCAGGGTGTCCAGGAATACCAGCAAGAAGTAATTTATCAGGCCGTTGCCGGGATGAGCGGTAAGCCTGTTAAAATTGCCGAAGCCAAGAGTATCAAACCTGTTCCCGGCCAGGTAATGGCCAGGATAAACCAGGATGCCATGGAGGCCTATATTAGGATAATCCCACCCAGGAACGGGGGTACCCCGGTTTCCCTGGAACAGGCCATGGCAGCGCTTGCCAATCTCGGGGTCGTCCAGGGAATTGATCAGGACAAAGTTCAAAGAGCGGTAGATTTGGGGAATCAGAGTGAGGAAGTCCTGGTTGCGGTGGGGACACCTGTGGAACCGGGAAGAAATGCCGAACTAAAGTATAACTTCGATACCGGTGGGATTAAGATTCAACCCAAGGAACTGGCCGACGGCCGGGTAGACTTTTATAACCTTAACCTCATTCAAAATGTGGTCACCGGACAGGTGTTGGTTACCAAAATCCCGCTGTTTAACGGAAAAGACGGACTTACGGTGACCGGAAAAGTAATACCCTCCAAACCTGGCAAAGATGTCATGATCAAAGCAGGAAAAAACACCGAACTAATTGATAATAATACCACACTAATCGCCTCTGACAATGGACACGTAGTCTTTACAGGGGGGAAAATCAGCATACTGCCGGTCTATGAGGTTCAGGGGGATGTGAATTTCTCCACAGGGAACATAGATTTTGTGGGCAATGTTGTAGTCAAGGGAAATGTTACCGAAGGTTTTGTTGTCAAATCCCAGGGAGATGTGGAGATAAGGGGCAGTGTCGCCGGAGGCTCAGTATTCGCCGCTGGCCACCTGCAAGTAAAAAATGGTATTCAGGGAATCGGCAAAGGCACCGTACAATGCGGAGGGAACATTTTCACTAAGTTTATTGAAAATGCCAAAGTTAAAGCCGATGGGGATATTATAGTCGGAGAAGCCATTATGCATAGTTATGTCTTTGCTAAGGGCAGTATTCAGGTGGGCGGAAGAAAAGGAGTAATTGTAGGCGGGGTGACCGGTGCAGGAAATGAAATTAGCGCCAAGATAGTGGGTTCTAACTTTTCCACCAATACGGAACTGGAAGCCGGCGTAAACCCGGAACTTAGAGAAAAGTACAATGAAGCGGTTAAAAACCTGGAGGAGGCTAAAAAGAACCAGGATAAGACCCAGAAGGCTTTTAACCTGCTTAAAACCATGGAAAGGGATCTAGGCGAACTTCCCACCGATAAAAAGGCTATGCTGGTCAAAATTAGCAGGGCCCAATTTCAATTGATGGCCCTGGTCCAGTCTTTAAGCGAGCAGGTGAAGACCCTGGAAGAGGAGTTGGAGGTCAACAGCAGGGGAAAAATCAGTATTTCGGGTTTAGCCCACCCCGGGGTTAAAATTACTATCGGCCAAGCAGTGTACTTTGTGGGAGACCCTTTACAGTTTACCAGTTTTGTCAGGGAACATGGTGAAATAAAGCTTACACCGTTAAAATAAGCCCCGAAGTAAGGACCAGCTTACTGTAAAGCAGACGGAAGCGAGGTGTGGGTATTATGACTGTAAGGCCAATTGACATGCAGGTCATGTTACCCCGCGTCCAGGAGGTTAGCAGGACCCAGCAGATTCAGAATCAGCAGGAGCAAAACCAGGCCCAGCAGTTTTCATCGGAGTTGCAAAAACAGACCAAGCAGGCGCAGAATCAGGTCCAGAACCCCAAGGAGCCGGCGGGAAACAAAATAGGCAGGGAAAAAGAAAAATCCTCACCGGGCAAACAGGAAGAAAAGCAAGAACGCAACCCCAAAAACCAGCAGCAGGAAGAAAAAGTGGATGCAGCCGGTGATCCCCGTTTAGGTACCCATTTGGATATTAAAATCTGATGAAAGTATAAAGGTTGTGAGAGATTGTGGAATGGTTCTTAATCATCCTGGG
Organism: Bacillota bacterium; assembly: GCA_021848765.1. GTDB lineage: Bacteria > Bacillota > Carboxydocellales > JAJZTU01 > JAJZTU01. The sequence continues at coordinate 5,299 of JAJZTU010000017.1, read as the reverse complement.
TGTGTTGTGTCTTGGTTTGGGTTTGTTAATGGAACATCCCATGTTCAGGGAAAGAATTACCCGGCCCTGGGTTGAGCGGGAATGGGCCCGGGAAGAAACCAGGGTAAAGCAAGCCAGGCAACAAGTGGAAAAAGCCCGGGAGGATGTGGCTGTACTCTTAGAGGAGTTGGACCGTGCTTCTGACAAAGTTGTTGAGCTAATGACAAACTGGGCAGAGCAGGCGCACGCCCAGACAGCCCGGGTACAGTCAACTCAGGTATCACCGGCTCCGGCGCCAACAGACCAGGCACAGGCGGCTAAGGTTCAGAAAGCTCAAGCAGCCCAGCTCCCAGGTAAGCCGGTTCCAATTGAAGCTGCCAAAAGACGACGGAGTGAGAACCCCGGGACCGGTCAAGGAAAGGGAAACCACGTACTGAAAGATAAATACAAGACTGTACTGAGCCTGGCCGAACAAGGTCTCTCTATTGATGATATCGCCCAATCCGCGCAAATTGGCAAGGGCGAAGTCCAACTGCTCCTGGACCTGCAAAAGAGAGGTGATAAGCTGTGACCTACATTTTCAACAGCAGCTTCCTCAGAGGACTGGGAATAGGGTTAATCATCTCCGGCCTTGTGCTCAGCATATCTAAAACAGCTTTTTTTGATCAGCAAGGTACAACATTTGCTCCGCCAAACACCAATCCGGCAAGTACTACTAATGTTGAAAATACCGCAACAAATACTGCGGCAAATACCAAACCGGCGGAAACTTCAACAAAAACTGATACAGGGGCTAATCCGGGAGTTACTAATCAAACTGCCGGCCCTGCAAAAACCAGTGCCGCTGCGAATCCGGCTAATTCCCCTGCCGCCGCGAAGCCGGAAACCAATTATGTTACATTTGTAGTGCCCAGGGGAAGTAATTCCGGCAAAATTGCCGGGCTTTTACTCAATGCCGGCCTGATAACAGATAAAGCTAAATTCGAGTCGGTGGTGCTCAAAATGAGGGCAGCCCGGCGTTTTAAGGCCGGGACTTTCACAATTCCCAAAGGAGCCAGTGAAGTAGATATTGTGCTGGCACTAACCAATTAAAATCATATTGAAACACACTAGTCAGGTTGTTAAAAGAAAAAGCTATCAAAGAAAAACTTGCACAGCAACTATGATTGTGCTAAAATAGTCCATGGTGTAAAAAACACACGCAGTTTGATTCCCTCAGGAGTGCCTTTATAACAGGCCCTGCCGGAAAAAGAGAACTGCGGAGGACCAAAACTAAAGGAGGTGGAAATTGTGGCAGTAATCTCTATGAAGCAACTGCTGGAAGCAGGTGTTCACTTCGGACACCAGACCAGAAGATGGAATCCCAAGATGAAGGAGTACATCTTCACAGACCGGAACGGCATCTACATCATTGACCTGCAAAAGACAGTCAAAAAGGTGGAAGACGCCTACAATTTCCTGCGGGAACTGGGTAAGGGAGGACAAAGCATCTTGTTCGTAGGGACCAAGAAGCAGGCCCAGGAAGCAGTTAAGGAAGAAGCTAGCAGATGTGAGCAGTTTTTTGTCAACCAGCGCTGGCTAGGGGGAATGCTCACCAACTTCCAGACGATCCGTAAGCGGATTGACAGGCTGCACGAGCTGGAAAAGATGGAAGCCGAGGGCGTTTTCAGTGTCCTGCCTAAAAAAGAAGTGGCTGAACTGAACAACGAAAAAGACCGTTTGGAAAAGTTTCTGGGTGGAATTAAAGACATGAAGAGCCTTCCCGGAGCTGTATTTGTTGTAGATCCCCGCAAAGAAAAGATTGCTGTGGCGGAGGCCCGGCGTCTGGGTATACCTGTGGTGGCAATTGTCGACACTAACTGTGACCCTGATGAAGTAGACTATGTAATCCCCGGTAACGATGATGCTATCAGGGCTGTTAAGCTGCTCACCGGGAAAATGGCCGATGCCGTTTTAGAAGGAAAACAAGGACAACAAATGGCTGAGTAATTAGAGTAGGGGTAGCCCAAAAGGGTATTGGATACCCTCGCGGGTACCCCTATTTGCCTGATATACATATTTGACTTAAGCTTGGTCAATAATCAAATAGTACATATTTCCTGACCATTAGATTCTAAGGAGGGTATCGTTGTGGTAACTGCTGCCATGGTTAAGGAGCTCCGGGAACGGACCGGGGCCGGAATGATGGATTGTAAAAAAGCGCTTAATGAAACCGGCGGAGACCTGGAAAAAGCAATCGACTACCTGCGGGAAAAGGGTCTGGCTGCTGCTGCCAAAAAATCCGGACGGATTGCCGCTGAAGGTACTGTAACAGCCTACATTCACGGTGGTGGCCGGGTCGGTGTACTGCTGGAAGTAAACTGTGAAACTGATTTCGTGGCCAAAACCGAGGAATTTCAGACTTTCACTAAGGACATCGCTATGCAAATTGCCGCTGCTAAGCCGGAGTATGTGCGCAGAGACGAGGTCCCTGCCGGGGTAATTGAACATGAAAAACAAATTTTGCGTGCACAGGCCTTAAACGAAGGCAAGCCGGAAAAGATTGTTGACAAGATGGTTGACGGCCGGGTTGAAAAGTTCTACAAGGAATCCTGCCTGATGGAGCAGCCCTTTGTAAAAAATCCTGACCAGACTATTGAGGAACTCGTAAAAGAAAAAATTTCCAAAATAGGTGAAAATATTTCCATTCGGCGTTTTGTCCGTTATGAAATGGGTGAGGGCCTGGAGAAGCGCCAGGATGATTTTGCAGCCGAAGTCATGGCAGAACTAAATAAGTAAATACTGAGCAGCTCATTTTCCGTGTCAGCTAAAAGCTTTATGATCAACCGGTAAGGGAGCACAAGATGCTGGGGCTAGTGCTTATACGCTAGCCCTATTTTTAACGTATGGAAAAGCATAACAATTCCTGCCGGCAGCTTTGAATAAAGATAAAAAAAATCAGTGGAAAGCAAAAGGATTTCCTCCGGTCATGTAGAACAAATAAAAGCGAAGAAAACAGGAGGTCACACCGGATATGCAAATGGTCAAACAGGATACAAACCCACCCAAATACAGGCGGGTTATCCTCAAACTAAGCGGGGAAGCTTTGGCCGGTTCCCAGGGGTACGGAATCGAGCAGGCTATTATCCAGTCCATTGCTGAACAGATAAAGGAAATTGTTGCCATTGGCGTTCAGGTTGCTATAGTTGTCGGTGGTGGCAATATCTGGCGTGGGGTAGCGGGCAGCGCCAAGGGAATGGACCGGGCTACCGCAGATTATATGGGGATGTTGGCAACGGTGATGAATTCTCTGGCTCTCCAGGACGGTCTGGAGAAAGTTGGTGTTGATACCAGGGTCCAATCAGCGATTGAGATGAAAGAGGTTGCCGAACCGTATATTCGCAGAAGGGCTATTCGTCACCTGGAGAAGGGCCGGGTAGTGATTTTTGCCGCCGGTACAGGGAACCCATACTTTTCAACGGATACCACAGCAGCTTTAAGGGCAGCCGAAATTGAAGCCGAGGTTATCCTGATGGCCAAAAAGGTGGATGGAGTTTATGACTCCGACCCCATGAAAAACCCGGATGCCAAAAAATTTAAAGAACTAGGCTACATTGAAGTCCTGAACAAAGGTTTGGGAGTAATGGACTCCACAGCTGCTTCCCTATGCATGGATAACCATATCCCCATCATTGTCTTTAATATCAATGAACAGGGCAACATCAGAAAAGTCATCATGGGCGAGATTATCGGAACCCTAGTTGGAGGTGAGGTATAACGTGATTAAAGACCTGATCCAGGACTGTGAAGAAAAAATGCAAAAAGCTGTGGCTGCTTTCAAAAAAGACCTTTCTACACTTAGAGCGGGTAGAGCTACCCCTTCCATTTTGGACAAGGTTAGTGTAGACTATTACGGGGTGCCTACTCCCATCAACCAGTTAGCCAATGTTTCCGCTCCTGAGCCCAGGCTGCTGGTCATTCAACCCTGGGATAAGAGTGTGATTCCGGAAGTGGAAAAGGCTATCCTGAAGTCTGGTTTGGGGTTGACACCCAACAGTGACGGTGTGGTTATCCGGATTAATATTCCCCAACTGACCCAGGAACGGCGGAATGAACTGGTAAAGGTAGTCAAGAAAAAAGCCGAGGAGGCCAGGGTAGTAATCCGGAATCTCAGAAGGGACCATAATGATGACTTTAAGGATTTGGAAAAGAGCGGAGATATTTCTGAGGATGATCATCGCCGTGCCCAGGATGAGGTACAAAAGCTAACCGATAAGTTTATCAAGGAAATAGACCAGATTGCCCAGAATAAAGAAAAAGAGGTTATGGAGGTCTAATTCTTTGGGCAAACCCAGGTTGCTATAATTATAAGGGGTCGAGGTCAATGGAAATGCCTGATGTTATTGGATTAGAAGTGGGAGAGGCATTGGAGGTACTGGCTAAATGCGGAGTTACGGTTGTAAAAGAGGCTGCCACCAAGCCTCCGGGAGCAGTTGCTTGCTCGGGTGAAGCAAGGGTACTGCGCAGTAAGGTTAAGGTGCCTAATGAAGTTGAACTCCTGATTGCCTGCCGAGACTTTACGATCCCGAGAAAGGAGGTGGAATAAATGGCTTACAAAATTAGTGAAGAGTGTGTAGCCTGTGGTAGCTGTGCTGATACCTGCCCCAACGGTGCTATCAAGGAAGGCGATGTATACTCTATTTCTACTGATGAATGTGTTGATTGTGGCGCTTGCGCAGAGGCTTGCCCCACCGGCGCTATCAGCCAAGGTTAATTCAGAAAACCCCCTCATTGTCAGAGGGGGTTTATCTTTGTTATAATACGTACATAATCATAATCTACGGACACATATCTTGAGGAGGCAGTTTTTATGCTACGCAGTCTGGTGAACAGGATTCGCGGCAATGGAAAGAAGGATGAATGGCGTACAAAGGAAAAGGAAGTGTTGGCACGCCTGGATGAGTCTAAGTTGCCGGTCCATGTGGCAATAATCATGGATGGAAACGGTCGTTGGGCAACCAAGCGTGGCCTGCCCAGGGGAATGGGACACCGGGCCGGGGTAGAGTCCCTGCGGGAGATGGTAACTACCTGCTCTCAGTTAAAGATAAAATACCTTACTGTCTACGCTTTCTCCACCGAAAACTGGAAACGCCCCCAGGAAGAAGTGAGCATTCTCATGGACCTCCTGGTTGAATATCTGGAACAGGAACTGGAAGAACTGCATCAGGAAAAAGTGCGGATCAATGCACTGGGCAAGATTGAGCAACTACCCACTGCCCCACTGGAAGCCTTAAAGAGGGCGATGGACAAAACCTGCCAAAATGATGGTCTGGTACTCAAC
>JAJZTU010000300.1 GCA_021848765.1 Bacillota bacterium | reverse complement strand
AGCTACTTTGGCCATGGCCGGAGCAACCCTGCTGCTGGCCGTTTCCGGCCTGGAGCCTGAAAAAGTGTTCCGGGGGGTGGAGTGGCCGGTAATCTTCTTTTTTGTGGGCCTGTTTATCCTGGTGGGTGCCCTCGAAGAACTGGGCGTTATTAAATTAATTGCTGTCAAGGCAGTAGAACTGACCAAAGGTAATCTGGCGCTGACCGGGTTGCTGATTCTCTGGTTGTCGGCCATTGCTTCCGCCTTCATTGATAACATCCCCTTTGTGGCTACCATGATACCCCTGATCAAAAGTATGGGTGCAATTGGGGGAATGGATATAATGCCCCTTTGGTGGGCGTTATCGCTGGGAGCCTGCCTGGGAGGTAACGGAACCCTGGTGGGAGCCTCTGCTAATGTAGTGGTAGCAGGTATGGCCGAAGAAAGGGGCGAACCCATCAGCTTTACCAGGTATTTGGCGGTTGGTTTTCCTATTATGCTGGTATCAATCATTATCTCCACCGTCTACCTGTATATATTTTATCTAATTTGATTTGATTAAACCTGAACAATTCCAAAATGCCCAATAATTGCAGATTAACAGACCCATAGGCGTAGATAAGCCCTGGCTTTGCTGCCGAGCATTAGCCAGGGCGACTTTTTTACGTAAGTGGAATTTAATGTAAAAAATTAATAATTATTACAAGAAATTTGTAGAATCGAAAGGAATTTTCGCCCTTAATCTCGAATTAAATATGTTAAAAAATTAGCAGGTGGGGGCAGCCATGAAAAAGAAGCAATATTTCCTGGTGAGCTTATTAATCTTCTTTGGAGTTATGGGCTATTTCGGCCTGGATAAAAACCTGGTGATGTTAAGGACAGTTGTCTTAATTACCGGCTTGCTGCTCTTTTGGTTGTATATGTATGCCCGGCTCAAAAAAGACAGGGAAATGGTAGCAAGAGAGGCTAAACTGGAAAAGCTGGAAGTTGTGGGACAACTGGCGGCCGGTATCGCCCATGAGATTCGCAATCCCCTGACTTCGGTCAAGGGCTTTTTGCAGTTGATGCAGGTTGCACCGGATAAGATCCAGAACAGGGAATACATCGAAATCATGCTGGAGGAAGTCGGCCGTATTGAAGATATCACCAATGAGTTTCTGAGCTTAGCCAGGCCCACAGTAGCCAGGGTTTCCGAATTTGACCTTAACGCTTTGCTTCGCAGTACTTACAAGCTCCTGCAGAGCCACGCTTTTATGCATAAGGTTGAAATGAAACTGGACCTGGCTGAGAGCTTACCTATGATTTGCGGTGATCCTGCTCAGATGAAACAGGTAGCGGTTAACCTGGTCAAGAACGCAATTGAAGCCTGCAGGTCCGGGGGAAAAGTCACCATTTCCACCGGCATGAGGGGTAACAATGTGCAAATTAGCATAATTGACAATGGCAGGGGAATGCCCCCGGAAATTCTCGCCAAGCTGGGCACTCCTTTCCTGACTACTAAGGAAACGGGTACCGGGCTTGGAATTACCGTGTGTTTCAGGATTGTCCAAAACCTGGGCGGGACAATCCAGGTGGAGACCCAGCCAGAGGAAGGGACTACATTTACCATCTTGCTCCCGGTAGCGAATTGATGGTTTTTTGACCAGGCTTGTGAGATAATAGAAGTGATGCCAACCAAGTTTTCTACAAGGAGACAACACTAATGCCTACTTCAGGAATTATTCTGGCCGGCGGAAAGAACTCCCGCATGGGGGCCAATAAGGCCTTGCTGACCTTAGGGAACAGGACCTTTATCCAGGATGCCGTCCAAAATCTCCGGCAGTTTTGTGCAGAAATAATTGTGGTGTCCAATGAGCCGGAGTTATACCGGGACTTGGGGGTTAAGGTCACTGAGGATATCATCCCCAAGAAGGGGCCCTTAAGTGGCATTCACGCAGGGCTTACTGTTTCCGCCAATTTTCACAATTTCATTGTGGCCTGTGATATGCCTTTCCTAAACTGGACTCTGGGCAAGTACATGGTGGATAACGTGGACGGGCTTGATGTGCTCATACCCAGGATTGGCGAATACCTCCAGCCTCTTCATGCAGTATACAGTAAAAACTGCATCAGGCCCATTGAAAAGTGCCTGGAGCAGAATATATTCAAGGCACAGAATATATTCAAGGTAATCGCCTTTTACCCTGAGGTCAAAGTGGGTTACCTGGATGAGGACAAAATCCGGGAGTTAGTCGATGTAGACAAGGTTTTTTTCAATGTCAACACCCCTGAAGACCTGGACAGGGCCAAGGCAATAAAAAACATCACGGAAAGGATGGGTTAGCATGATTCCGGTAATTTCACTGGTAGGCAAGTCCAATGTCGGAAAGACAACGATGATGGAAAAGATTTTACGGGAAATCAAAAAGAGGGGTTGGAAGGTCGCTACTATTAAGCATGATACCCATGGTTTTGATATTGACAAGCCTGGCAAGGATACCTGGCGCCATGCTGAGGCTGGGGCGGACACGGTGGTCATCTCTTCCCCCGCTAAATTTGCCATGATCAGCAAGGTGGAGCAGGAACTAACCCTGGACGAGATAGCCGAACGGATAAGCGGTGTGGACATCATCATCACCGAAGGGTATAAACGGGGCAACAAGCCCAAAATCGAGGTCTTCCGTTCCGGAGTCTATGACGAACTTTTGTGTGAACCGGAAGAGCTAATTGCCATAGCCAGTGATGTGACCTTTGATTTGGGCGTTCCCTGCTACGGTTTGGACGATGCTCCCGGCCTGGTGGATTTACTGGAAAAATTATATCTCAGGAAGTAGTTCATCTGGGATGGAATTGGTGTATAATTCACTATATGGGTGCTCCTCGCATAGGATTTTAGTGGTCTAGGAAACTTCCATTTTCCTTGATGTGGAGCACCTTTTCAAGTTTTTAAGGTAAATTTTTAAATTAAACTGCGAAATCTAGGTTAATTGCTATTTGAAGGTTTTTGAAAATTAACGTCGAAAAAATATTAATATTAGATAAGCATGTGAAACGTAGCGCTTTATTTTGTAGTCAAGACGGTCCCTGGGTGCAGGAGGGAGAGGACTGGTGCAGATTCGCAAATTACTATGGCTTATTCCCGTGTTAGTGGCTATAATGGCACTGGGGGTTTTCTTTGAAATACTTGCGACAAAACGGAGCCGGATATTGCCCGACACAGACCCGGAAGGAATTAAAAGCCCGGTACTATTGGGTTTAATTAATTCGTACGCTGATAACCGCTCCTTTATTAGGCCTTCAAGCATTGCTTTGGCGCCTAATCGCAATATCTATGTTGTAGATTCCCAAGCCAATAAGGTTATAATTTACGACCGTTACGGAAGATTTTCCGGCTCTTTTGGCAAATTAGGCAACAAACATGGTGAACTGGCTTATCCTCTCGGTATAGCCATAGACCGGGATGGTAAAGTCTATATTTCGGAGGTAGTTAATCAGCGGATTCAGGTTTTTTCAGCTGATGGCAAGTTTCTGAATGCCTTCCCCAAAAATCCCAATTCCCTAAAAGCTCCTACTGCTATAGCCGTTGACAGGGCTAACAAGATTTATGTTTTTGATAAACAAGACCACCGTGTCAAAGTTTATGATGCATCCGGACAAATCCTGCTGACCTTTGGCGGTAGGGGGTCTGATCCGGGAAAACTCAACTATGCCATGGGCCTGGTAGTATCCGGAAAGGGCGATGTATATGTAAGCGATTCCGGCAACAGCCGCATTCAGGTTTTTAACAGCCAGGGGCGTTTTTTGCGGGAAATCCAGGGCCAAAAACAGGTTTTAAGCAATCCGCGCGGAATAGCCCTTGATGAAAAAGAGAACCTGTTTGTTGCCGATTCTTTAGTCAATGATGTAATTGCCGTAGATAAACAGGGCGCCAATTTCAGTTTTAAGAGTTTCCAGGGTTTGGACGGTTTCTGCTTCCCTGATGGCTTAGCCTATCAGAATCACCGTCTGTTTGTCGTCGATAAGGGAAATAAAAGGGTTGTTGTTTTTCAGTTACCCAAGTGATGCATTTGCCTTGATGAAAGGGGGGAGGGTAGATGGAGAAAAGGAAATTGTTTACTCCCCGCAACCGTAAGCTGCGGGTGTTCTTATCCACGGCAGTGATTATTGTTTTGGTTTTAGCCGGATCCGTTCTATGGAGTTCGAAGGATATTACTGCGTCTACCCAGCTTTCTGTATTAATCATTCGTTCCAAT
>JAJZTU010000299.1 GCA_021848765.1 Bacillota bacterium | reverse complement strand
CCATGTTCGCTACTGCTTACATCCATGACTACCTTGCTGCAGCAATCGTTGGCTGGATGATGATTGTCGGTGAATCTATTGAAGCACTTACACTTGAAAAGACCAGAAATGCAGTCCGGGAACTCATAAAACTAACACCTGCAATAGCAACTGTCCGTAGAGGTCAAGAATGGGTCTCTGTTTCTCTGAAAGAAGTCTCCAAAGGGGATATCGTTTTAGTTAAGCCGGGGGAAAGAATACCGGTAGACGGGTTAGTGATTAAGGGGGACGCGGCAGTTAACGAAGCTCCCATTACCGGAGAATCCATGCCGGTGGATAAAACTACCGGAGCCATGGTTTTCGCCGGTACAATCAGTGAATCGGGAGCCCTTGAGATTTGTGTAGAGAAGGTAGGCTCAGATACAACCCTGGGACAAATTATCCGGGTGGTCAAAGCAGCACAGGATAATAAAGGAAATACCCAGAGAATCGCTGATAAATTTGCCGGGTACTTCACGCCAATAATCCTAATCCTTGCTGCAGCAGTTTATTTGCTAACCGGGGAGCTAATCCGTGCGGTGACAATCTTAGTTATCGCCTGCCCTTGTGCCCTGGTCCTCGCTACCCCTACAGCAGTAGTGGCAAGTGTAGGCAATGCCGCCAAGAGAGGCGCTCTGATTAAAGGTGGTATAACGCTGGAAACTGCCGGCCGGATCACCACGGTGTTACTGGACAAAACCGGTACTTTGACCACAGGTAAGCCATCCGTGGTTGCCATTAAAGGATTTGGGGACCGAACCGACAACGAAGTGCTGGCCATGGCAGCATCAACTGAACAAAAATCAGCGCACCCCATAGCCAGGGCCATTCTGGAAAAGGCGCGTACAGAAGGTGTTCCCTTAAGTCCGGCAGAAGACTTCAGCATAGAAACAGGGCGCGGGGTCAGGGCACTCGTGAACGGCATGGAGGTCGAGGTAGGCAACAAGCGGATAGTTGTTGGCGAAATATCCGGAGAGTTCCAAGACTTCTTAACGGCTCACGAATCCCGGGGAGAAACAGTCCTCCTGGTGACTGTTAACAGGTCGGTCGTCGGATGTATTGCCATTGCGGACACTGTCAGGGAAACCGCATCCCGGGCTATAGCAATTCTCCGGGAAGGTGGGATAAAAAATATAGTCATGCTGACAGGCGACAATCCGGCTGCTGCCAAGGCTGTCGCCAAGGAAGCCGGTATTGCCGGGTACTATGCCGGACTCCTGCCCCAGGACAAGTTAAATATAGTCCGTGAATTCCAAAAACGTGGAGAAGTTGTAGCAATGATTGGTGACGGCATCAACGATGGTCCGGCTCTGGCTTTGGCAGACATAGGTATTTCCATGGGCGCCGCCGGTACGCAAGTTGCCATCGAAGCTTCTGATATAGCGCTTATGGGTGATGAACTGCTCATGGCGCCGGAAATTCTCGGAATCAGCCGCAGGGCGTTGCAAATAATTAAGCAAAATATCTGGGTCTTTGCAGTAGGAGTTAACTTAGCAGGAATAATTTTAGGCAGTATGGGCATTATCAAGCCTATCATGGCTGCGATAATTCATAACGCAGCCTCGATGGCGGTCGTGGGTAACTCAGCAAGAATGCTGACCTATGTTAGTATACCGGAAATGAAAAAAACCACGCGTAAACACAGCCATGCTAATCATAACCAAACAGTAGCGTACAGCCCTGCCGAGCATGATTAATCTCAGCGCACCTGTTACCCCTCCTGCACTGCCCTGGTCAGGACCCGGAGATTGGCCCGGGGAGTCGCCAGGCTGATACCGCAGGCCGGGGAAATGACGGCTACTCCCCTTTCCGCCAGGCGCCTAGCAGTCAGACTAATCTTTTCCGGTTCACCCTGGTGAAGAAGGATGGTGCTCACATTGCCCATCAGGACTCTTCCCGGCAGCAGCCGCCGGGCAACCCCCATGTCCACCATGGCATCAAAACTCAGGGTAGCTCCGGGTATATCCCGCAGGCTTTCTACCAACTGGGTAGCATTTCCACAAATATGGAGCGCCACCGGCGCTCCTGCTTCCTGTAAAGACCTCACCAACCGGGCCAGGTAAGGAGCAGCAAAAGTGTCGAAGTTCTTTTTGCCCAGGATTTCACCTGTAGCGGTGGGGTCAGCAATGGTCACCAGATCCGCCCCGGCAGTTACCTGGGCCTGGCCAAATTCTACCAGGCAATGGGTGAGACGCTTTTTTCGCTACCTTCTTGTATGTATCATTGGTTGTTCCTGCCGAATTCCCGGGCCGCCTGGATAAGGGCATCCAGGTTCTCCGGGGGGGTGTTAAAGGGCACTTCACAACCCGAGGAAAGGATGAAACCCCTGGGGTTGTCTGCCGCCTTGGCAATAACCTGCCGGCATTCTTCCCGTACCTGCTCCGGAGTACCTTTAAGGAGGGTCTCCGCCGGGCGCACATTGCCGAGGAGGCATACCCGGTCCCCTACCCTGGCCTTGGCTTCTCCCAGGTCGATGAGGTCGAGGCTCAGTACATCGGCGCCACTCTCCGCCATGAGCTCAATCACCTGAGAAGTTTTGCCGCAGATGTGCAGAACTATGGGTGAGCCTTTACTGTGGGCATAGTTGACAATCTCCTGCAAGTGGGGCAGGACCAACTTTCTAAATTGGGCAGGACTAATCAGGCTGCCGCTGGCCACCGGTTCAACCATGACAGGGACACCACCACGGACCAGGATAGCATCAATCATGCGGAAGGCGCCTTCCTTGGCCACTTCCATTAGCTTGTTAACCAGTTGGCGGTTCTTGTAAGTTTCCTTGATGAAATCCTCTGTCCCCCGGAGGGCTGCCCCGGTGGTAAAGGGGGCGGCAAAGACACAGCCCACAAAGACCTGGTCCCCCACTTCCCGGTTGCAGATTTCCAGCGCCCGCAGGTACACCGGCAGGCGGCCGTCCTTTTCCGGGTCGGGGATCCGGACTTTGTCTATATCCTCCGGTGACTGAACAACCGGCGCCTCCAGGTAGGGGGCATCATCCTCGGGGAAATGGAGTTTGCTGCCCATGGCCTCCGCCAGGGTGGAGGTAGTAGAAAAGATCAAAATCATATCGTGTCCATAGCGTTTCCAGGCTGCCACATGAGCTTTACCCATGGTTTCCCCGTTTTGGTTATATTCAGATACTTTCACCCTCAATACCCGGGAAGCATGGTTCAATATTAAGGGGGCGCTGGGTATCCGGTCCAGTGGCTGACCGGTCAAAAGGGCCAAAATACGTTCTTTGGGTGTGAGCCTATCCCGTATTATCACCATATTCACCTCTTTTTAACTTCCTACCAGTTCTCTTGCCATACGCACCGCTGAAGTAGCATCCGGGGCGTAGCCGTCAGCCCCGATGGTATCAGCAAAGGATTGGGAAATGGGACCGCCACCGATGAGGACTTTGAAACGTTCCCTCAGGTCCCGTCCTTGCAGCATGGTGATTACTGTACCCATGTTGTCCATAGTGCTAGTCATAAGGGTGGACATGCCGATGATATCTGCCCTTACCTCCACTGCCTTATCAATAAATTGTTCCAGGGGTACATCCCGGCCCAGATCGTAGACCTCAAAACCACCGGCCTCCTGGAGAATTTTCACCAGGTTTTTGCCGATGTCATGGGTGTCCCCCTGGACCACCCCGATAACCACTTTGTATGGGGTGACACCGGCCTCTTTTTTAATATGAGGTTTCAGCACCTCTATCCCTGCGTTCATCGCGTCGGAGCACAGCAGCACCTCGGGGATAAAGTACTCTTCCAGCTCATACTTTTCGCCTACAACCTCCATACCCTTGACCAACCCCCGGTTGACGGCCTCGCAGGCATCAACCCCTTGTTCCACCGCGGTCTGGGCAACCCGCCGGGTCAGGTCTTCATCCATTTGTACTACGGCAGTTTTCAGTTCCTCAAAAATTGCTTTACTCACAGTTACTAACTTCCCCCTTTCTACTCAAGGATTACTATTTAGATTCTACCTTAACTTTTCTTATATTGGAAATAAATTTGTTTTATCTGAATAGGCTCCGAAATAAGAAAGTTTTATCTTTGTCAATTGGTCAACTACTATGCTTACTCAAAATAAAAAATAGCCCTCAATAAAAATGAGTGGCCGTAAAAGTTTTGGTGGGCTATCAGGGATTTCTTTGTATCTAATGGAGGGAGGAAGTCGGAATCGAACCGGACTCCCACCTGGATTACAGGCAAGC
>JAJZTU010000298.1 GCA_021848765.1 Bacillota bacterium | reverse complement strand
CTCTGCAAGTTCATCAATAGTGATTTCAGCTTCATAGTAGTCCACTCCCGGCTCGTCACCCGCACCGGGCCCCTTGCCCGGACCGCCTTGCCCGGCTTTATCAGTACCCAGGACATCCCCTGGCTTGCTGCCTCCTTTTCCCTGCCCTCCGTGCTTTTGTTTGCCATAGTCAAAGCGAAAGCGAAACTCATCCAGGGAGCGGATAGGCACTTTAATGATTTGTTTGCCGTCTGACATAATGATGCTTTCTTCACTCACAATGTCTGCCAGGTTCTTCTTAATGGCCTCCCTCACCTTTTCCTTGTGCCGTTGCTGGTCCAGTTGGCCTTTGCGGTGGAGCGACCAGTCCTCCTTGGAAATTGAGTTGCTCATATGTGTCTACCTCCTGATACAATCTCTTGTTGGTATAACCTTTGTCGACCGTCGGATACCTGCCCCGGTTCGGTACTCCGAGCTTCGGTCCGGTCGGATGCCTGCCGTTTGGCGCTGGCCGGACTTTTTTGTCTCCGGTCGGATACCTGCCCTGGTGAGGTGCTCTTAGTTCCGTACCGAGTAGCTCTAAGCTTGGTGTGCTAATAAAATCGACCAACCTCGACGATGGGGCGTCCATGCCCCCGTCGAGGTTGCCGGCGTCCGTGCCGGCAAGGTCGATTTTATTGCACACCTGCGCTAAGAGCTACTACGGTACTCCACCATGAGCACCTCCACCAGAGCAGGTATCCGACCTGGGTAAAGGTCTTGTGTCCTTTTCCGAAAGTTGCCTACGGCTGTGTAGCCAACTATGACGCATGAAACTTTGCCCTGCCAAGCGACCCCGAAGCAAGAGGGGGTGGGGTGTCCCTCCGGGAGGCGGAGCACTGGAATTAGAAGGTAGCCCGTCAGAGCATGCATGCTACCCAAGACGGGCGTAAACTTGGCCGACCTCTCTGTAGATAGCACACCGGGAGTTAGCCCTGCACACTCTGAAATTGCGGAGCCGGGGCGGAGGGACACCCCACCTCCTCCCGACCCGAAAGCAAAAGGGCTTTAGGCTAATACCTGCACCGTCGCAGGACGAAAAACGGATTAACTTTATCTGTTCAGGCACCGGTTATGCCGGGGCATTGGTACAAATAAGCCGGGTCCAGCCCACATGCTGCGGCTGAGGCCCGGTTTGGGTCTGTGCTATCGGTTGAGGAGACTGCCCGTATACCTGAGCAGCTCATTGGCGCAAACTGGGCAGTAGCCGTGCTGGTCAATCAGACGGGCGACCACTTCGTTAATCCGCTTAAGCTGTTCACCATCCGGGGTTTTAGTGGATGTGGTGATTTTTACCACATCCTTGAGATCTACAAACAGCTTTTTCTCAATGGCTTCCCGCAGGCGTTCATGGGAGTTATAGTCGAAGGTCCTGCCTTTTCTGGCATAGACGGACAGCCTGATCAGTATCTCTTCCCGGAAGCTCTTTTTAGCATTTTCCGAGATGCCGATTTGTTCTTCTATGGAACGCATGAGCTTTTCATCGGGGTCAAGCTCTTCACCGGTAATCGGGTCTTTCATCTTGATTCCGTTGCAGTAAGCCTCAACATTGTCTAAATAGTTGTTGAAAAGTGTCTTGGCTGACTCTTCATAGGAGTACACAAAGGCCTTTTGCACTTCCTTTTTAGCCAGTTCATCGAATTCCTTCCGCGCTATGGATATGAAGTTCAGGAGGCGGTCACGCTCCTCCTTGGTAATTGAAGGGTGTTGGTCCAGGCCCTCTTTGAGGCCCCGCAGTACGTCCAGGGCATTGATGCACTGGGTATCCCTGGTTATGAGCGCACTGGATAAACGGTTGATTACATACCTGGGGTCAACCCCGCTCATCCCTTCATCAATTGCTTCATTCTGCAGTTCGATCAGGTCCTTTTGCTTGAATCCTTCCACATCCTCCCCGTCATAGAGCTTCATTTTCTTAACCAGGTCCATGCCCTGCTTCTTGGATTCCTTAAGTCGTGATAAGATGGAGAAGATGCTGGCAGTGCGCATGGCATGGGGGGCGATGTGGATATTCCCCATATCGCTTTGTTTAATTAACTTTTCGTAGATTTTTACTTCATCACTTACCCTTAAGTTATAGGGAATGCGCATTACGATGATTCTGGAGTGGAGGGCTTCATTCTTTTTGTTGCTGATAAAGGCCTTGTATTCAGCCTCATTGGTATGGGCCATCACCATTTCATCAGCGGAAATCAGGGCAAAGCGGCCGGCCTTAAAATTGCCTTCCTGAGAAAGACTTAAGAGATTCCAGAGAAATTTTTCATCGCATTTAAGCATTTCCTGGAACTCCATTATTCCCCGGTTAGCTTTGTTCAGTTCACCGTCAAAACGGTAAGCCCGGGGATCTGATTCAGAGCCGTATTCGCAGATGGTTGAGAAGTCTATACTTCCTGTAAGATCGGCAATATCCTGGGATTTGGGGTCAGAGGGGGTAAAGGTACCAATGCCAACCCGGTCGTCCTCGGAGAAGATAATCCGTTTTACAGTAATGTTTTCAATGTTGCCTTCATACTCGGTGTCCACCATAAGACGACAGGAAGGGCAGAGGTTTCCCTCAATGTAGACCCCGTATTTTTCTTCGAATTCCTTTCTTAATTCATTGGGAATAAGGTGTAAAGGTTCTTCGTGCATTGGGCACTTGCTAATTGCATAAACTGCCCCTTCATCTGTTCTGGTATATCTCTCCATACCCCTTTTCAGCATGGTAACCAGGGTAGATTTACCACCACTGACCGGACCCATCAGGAGGAGAATTCTCTTCCTTACATCCAGGCGTTTGGCGGCCGAGTGAAAGTATTCCTCCACCAGGCGCTCCAGGGTCTTATCAATTCCGAATATTTCTGAACTAAAGAATTTGTACTTCTTGCCTGTGTCAGTTTCCTCGATTCCCGCTGCGGCCACCATGTTGTATACCCTGGAATGCGCTAACTGCGCCACCTGAGGGTGCTTGGCTACTATTTCCAAATAATCTTTAAATGTTCCTTCCCAGGATAGCTTCCTTTGATTCTGCCGGAATTCATCGATGCGTTTAATAAAGTCCATCTGTCCTCCTCCTTTCTCCTGGCCCGTCTGCTACTTTTATTCCATGCAGAGGATTGCTTTGCGTCTTAAAGGCCAAGACGTAGAGCTTGTTGTTTAATTTACTTTCCTAATATGTCAAGCCAAGTTCCTCTAAACCTGGTATATATATATGCTCGTGCCAAGAGAAAATGAAGAAAATCCCCTGAAATCTTAGGCCGGAAAAAAATATATGATATGCGCCAAGGCACAGAAATATGCCTTTCCAAATCTTAACGGCTTGACTTTAGGTTAATTTTTGGCTATACTAGTCGTTGCCGGGCCGGGATTACACTGGGTTTCCCGGGAATCACACCGGAGAGATAAACGGATTTTTACAGCATGCGGAAGTGGCTCAGTGGTAGAGCATCGCCTTGCCAAGGCGAGGGCCGCGGGTTCGAATCCCGTCTTCCGCTCCATTTTTTTGGCGGCGTGGCGAAGTGGTAACGCAACGGTCTGCAAAACCGATATCCGTCGGTTCGATTCCGACCGCCGCCTCCATAAACTAAGTAAATTTTTACAGTATATGACAAAAGCCTTTCAACAATGTATAATGTATGTTGAAAGGCTTTTTAGTGTTCCTTTTATCTAATGGCAATCGGTATAATATTTCCGGTTACGAGGTCCTAGCGTTTTCATGTTAATTGCTACCGTTGTTTACGAGTCATCTCCTCAGCGACCCTCCCGGCCATCCGGCGGACCGCCGGGGTTTCCTTATGATTTGCGGCTATTTGCTGCAAGTGTCCGGTTACCGCAGTAATCCCAAGCTTTCCCACAGCTTCTATGGCCTTTTCTTTGACCATGGGCACAGGGTCGTGCAAACCCTTAAGCAGGGCAAAGGCAGTTGATTTATCGCTGATTTCCCCCAGGGCTTGGTAGGCAGTGGCTCTTACCAGGCTATCATTATGAGTTAGACAGTCCAGGAGCAGGGGTACCCCTTCCCTGGAATTCAGGCTGGCCAGAGTTTTAATAATCTTCAGGCCCAGCTGCTTATTTACCCGGGGATAAAGTAGACACAGGGTCCTGCCTAAAGGCGTAATCCCCTGGGCAGATATCTCTTCCAGTACAGCGATAAGCATCTCCCGGTTGAACCGGGTTAGCATCTTGCACGCCTGATCGCAGTCACCGTCCGGGCTGTTCTGAATA
>JAJZTU010000016.1 GCA_021848765.1 Bacillota bacterium | reverse complement strand
CGCTTAAGAACAGAAGTACCAGGGACAAGGCTCTGATTATTAAGGGGCCTTTTATTTTTTTGGCCAGGCGGGCTCCACCCTGGGCTCCGATTATAGCGCCCACGGCCAGGAAAGCTGCCATCCGCAGATTAACGTCCCCGACGTATAGGTGAGAGACACCGGCGAAGAAGGAGGAGACCGTCAGGATGAGGTGTGAGGTGGCTGTGGCCAGGTGGGCAGGAAAACCCAATAGATAAATCATTAAGGGGACGTGGATTATTCCACCGCCAATGCCCAGAATACTGGCGAGAAAACCTATACCGAAACTGGAGATTATACCCAATTTCAGGTCATACGAGATGGTGTAGGTATTGCCGAAGGCATCGGTGAAGGTTTTGTATTTTGTTGAGCCTTGATGTGGTGAGGCTTTTTCTGATGTTGCCGCAGTATCTGTGTTGAAGGAGCGGTAAAAGATATAGACTGCTACCAGGATAATGAAAGTGCCGAAAAACTTTCGAAAGGCTGGTCCCGAGAACCATTGGGCGATATAGGCTCCTAAGATTGACCCGGGAATTGTCGCCAAGGCAAAGCGCCAGGCTGTAGGGTAGTCGATACGCCTCTGTTTGGCATAGGCATAGCTGCCTGAAAGGGCATTGAAAAATACAACAGCCAGCGAGGTCCCTACAGCGGCTTGGGGTGTGAAGTGCTTGGTCAGCAGCAGGTAAGGAACCATCAGGAAGCCTCCTCCCGCTCCGACGATAGTCCCAATAAGGCCGGCCAGGAAACCCACAAGTACGGAAACAGCATCTAAAGTCATTTGTAACCTCCGGGGAAATGGACTTGTTCTCACTAAAACTATACTCTCATTAATTAAGAAAAGCAATAATTAAGAAAAGCAATGTTTATATTCCTCGCTGTTTATTATTCCCGGATTTACAGGACAAACTAATTCTGCCGAAGGGGGGTGAACAGTAATGGCTGAAAAGAAAAAAGAACCTGCTATTGCCCCGGGAATGGAATATTTGCTGGACAAGAAGGCCACCGCGGAAGAACGGAAGAAAGGGAATACTACCAAAGTAACTACTCTGGAATATGACGAGGTTGAGGACTAAGTTTGGAAAAACAAATATTTACAGTCCTGTTCTGGAATATTATCATTCCAGCGCTCACAAAATACAGATGCGTTTATAAAGGGAGGGAAAAACATGTCGGAAATCCTGGAAGTAGTTTTGCGTACAGTAGGGTCGTTTTTTGCAATCCTTGTGCTTACCCGGATATTGAACAAAGAACAGATTGGCCAGTTAACCTACTATGAGTATGTTACGGGAATTACCATAGGCAGTATGGCCGCAACAGTTGCCATTGACACAGAAGTTAGGTTCCTGCCGGATATGCTGGGCCTGTTAATCTGGGTATTCATGACCTACTTAGCGGGATATGCGTCCCTGGTCAGCAGGCCGGCACGGAAGCTTCTGGAGGGTGAACCCACTGTCTTGGTGCACAATGGTAAAATCCTTGAGCGGAATATGGGTAAACTCCGCTATAACCTGGATGATTTGTTAATCCAACTGCGCAACAAGAATGCCTTTAATATTGCTGACGTAGAATTTGCCATCCTGGAACCCAATGGTCAGCTCAGTGTGTTGCTGAAGTCCCAGAAGCGACCGCTAACTCCTGAGGATCTGCAAATTCCAACCAAATATGAAGGGGTGCCTGCTGAGCTTATTGAGGATGGTGAAATCATCTACGCTAACCTGCAGCAGGTTCACCTGGACGAGAATTGGTTAATCAATGAACTGCGCAAGCAGGGGATTTATGATGTGCATGAGGTGGAGTATGCCAGCCTGGATACAGACGGAAACCTGTATATTGACAAACGGAAGGATAGTCTAACCAATGTGGTGGATGTTACCGATAAAGAAAGGTGAAAAGGAGCGACTAAAGAAAAATGAAAAAAAGCCTGCTAAGCAAGGTGAAAAAGCCCGGCGGGCCAAGGGGGTGATTTAATGCCTATGCAAAACCCAAAACACAAGCAGCGCTCTCAGGAACCAACGCCGGAACAAAAGCGGTATATAGAAATGGTTAACCGGCAAAAGCCAAAACCACCGGTGTTTAAGAATGTTGTTTTGGCCTTTCTCTTTGGTGGTCTTGTCAGTATTATCGGACAGGCTTTGACTTTCTTTTATATGCAGGTTTTAGATTTAAGCCCCGTGGAAGCCGGTGGACCGGTCTCGGCAACCATTATTTTCATTGCCTCCCTGCTTACCGGATTTGGTGTTTATGATAAGATTGCCAAATACGCTGGGGCAGGGCTGGCTGTTCCGGTAACGGGTTTTGCCAATTCCATGACTTCAGCAGCCTTAGAGTTCAAAAGAGAGGGTCTGGTACTGGGAGTTGGCAGCAAAATGTTCGTGCTGGCAGGTTCGGTAATTGTTTTTGGCGTATTTTCGGCCATGCTGGTAGGGCTGATTTCCGCACTTATCTGAGGTGGGGTGGAACTTGATGACCAAGAAAGTAGGCAGCCAGACTGTAAAATTAGCAAACCCGCCGGTGCTTATCAGTGCGGCGGCAGTTGTAGGACCCATGGAGGGACAGGGACTCCTGAGGGAGTATTTTGACTATATTTATTCGGATAATATTTGCGGGCAGGCCAGCTTTGAAAAGGCAGAACGGCATATGGTCCAAAATGCTTGCTACCTGGCTTTAAACAAGGTCCAAAAGATTCCTAAAGATATGGACTATTTCCTGGCCGGAGACCTGTTAAACCAGACTACAACCTCCAACTTCAGTGCTGTACAACTGGAGATTCCTTTTTTTGGGCTTTATGGCGCTTGCTCCACATTGGCGGAGTCCCTCTCCCTGGCTGCTATGCTCATTGACGGCGGGTTTGCTAATTATATTCTGGCAGCTACCTCCAGCCATAACTGCACATCTGAACGGCAGTACCGTTACCCTACGGAATACGGGGGACAGCGTCCTCCCTACGCCCAATGGACGGTTACCGGGGCCGGAGCGGCGGTAGTGGCCAAAGAGGGTACAGGGCCGCGAATAACCTGTATTACAACAGGAAAGGTTGTGGATATGGGTATTAAGGATCCGTTTAACATGGGGGCTGCGATGGCTCCGGCAGCAGCTAAAACTTTGATTCAGCATTTTTGTGACACCGGAAGGGCTCCTACTTATTATGACTTAATTGTAACAGGTGACTTGGGGCGTTTTGGGCATGATTTGACTGTTCAGTTGGCTGTTTCCGGTGGTGGCTTTGATCTTAGTCAAAACTACCAGGATTGCGGAGTGATGATTTACAGGCCGGACCAGGATACCCATTCCGGAGGTAGCGGCTGTGGCTGTTCAGCAGTGGTTACTTACGGGTATTTATTAAAGGAAATGGCTAAAGGGACCTTTGGGAAAATATTAGTGGTTGCTACCGGAGCGTTGCATAGCCCTACTACCTTTCAGCAGGGTGAGAATATTCCGGCTATCGCTCAGGCGGTAGCGATTGAACAGTGAGAAGGAGGGGTGGCTGTGGACCCGATGATGTTCGTGAAGGCTTTTATCGTGGGGGGGCTGATTTGTGTTTTCGCCCAGCTGTTGTTTGACCTGACTACCTTAACCCCTGCCCATGTGCTGGTAGGTCTGGTGGTAGCCGGGGCAGCGCTGGCAGGGTTAGGGCTTTATGACCCCCTGGTTAAGTTTGCCGGGGCGGGCGCTACAGTACCAATCTCCAGCTTCGGCAATGCTCTTGCCAAAGGGGCCCTGGCTGAAGCTTCCCAACGGGGTGTGCTGGGGGTATTGACCGGAATGTTTGAGCTGACCAGTGCAGGAATAACGGCGGCAATTATCTTTTCTTTTGCGGTAGCCCTGGTTTTTAACCCCAAGGGATGAAGGTTAGCTTAGTAAATTCCTTTAACTTAAGAAGGGGGGTGACCCAAGTTTGACGGTACAAACAGACCTGAAAAAAGCTTTAGCGGCTGCCCAGAGCGCCTTGGGCAGCTATGAAACATTTGCAGAATCCACCCAGGACCAAGCGGCTAAGCAAATGTATCAAGAATTGGCTTCAGATATGCAACGTCATGTGGATGTGTTAAATTCAAGGCTTACCTATCTGTCTAACATCAATCCGCTAAACCAGCAGCAACAGTAGTATCCAAAAAGGAAACAGGAAAATCAGGACAAAAACCGAAGGAGTCAACCCGGGAAGGTCAGCTCACTCCCCGGTTTTTTATTTTTTGCATAAATTATGGGCTCTGCTTATATATATTAACAAGCTACCTTGGGGATAGGAGGGAAAAGAAGAATGTATTTTAACTTCCGGAGAGCAAAAAAGGCTGTGAGGACGGTACTTGGTCTGGGCCTGCTCACTATGTTGGGGCTTGCGGCAATCTCCTATTACCAGGATGAACCGACCTTCTCGCTATTTGGCCGGCAGTCCTTTGAGGACACAATGAAAGAGGCTAAGGCGAATAAGCCTAAAGCCATGAAAAAGCACCTGAGTATTCTTGAGGAGCGTTACAACCTGACTCCCAAAACTACCAAAGAAGTAACTATGTCCAGAGGTAAACCCATTCCGGTTGGGCCTACGGCAAAACTCAAGAAAGGAACTACCTGGGAGAGCCTGGTCCAAATGACCCCGGAAGCTATTAAGGAAAAGGGAGTTTTTCCGTATCTTCCCCTGCCTCACCCCCTGCCCGATGTGGGTGGGATGGTTTTCCCGCCTGTACAAACCAGGCTGCACCCTGAATTGGTGAGATTTGACGTGGACTTTGACCTTCCGGATGCTTTCCTGCCCGAGTTTCCACCGGCTCTGTTCCTGACAAACCGTCCTGACCTGGGGGATGTATCACAAGGAAAAGAAATAACCCAGGATAACTTTTACCTGATGTTCAAGGATATTCTGACTCCTGTGCAACTGGAGGGACTCCGGCTTTTAGTTACCAGATTCCCCCAACAACAGTTCAATTTGACCGATGACCGCAACAGTGAAAAGCCCAGTCAGGGGGTAGCCTGTTTTGACTGCCATGTTAACGGTCACACTACCGGCCAGTTTCACCTCAATCCGGATAACCGTCCCCAGGCGGCCCGGTTCCGTATAGACACCGTAAGTTTAAGGGGAGTCAATATCCAGAGGCTGCATGGATCCAAGCGTTCTCTGCGCTCTATTGAGGACTTTACCGAGTTTGAGCAGCGCTCAGCCTATTTTGACGGGGATCAAACCCTGGCTGCCAAAAAAGGAATTAACCCTTTGGCCAGGGAGCAGGTAATGCATATGGCCCAGTTCCAAAACATGATCGATTTCCCGCCGGCTCCTAAGCTTAATCTTTATGGCAGGCTGGACCGTACGCGCGCTACCAAGGATGAAATCCGGGGAGAAGAGCTGTTTTTTGGGAAGGCCAGGTGTTGGGCCTGTCACCCGGCCCCTTATTATACCGATAACTCCGCGCATGACCTGAAAGTAGAGCGTTTCTATGACGGTAGGGCAGAAGGTCCTATCAAGACCTTTACTCTCCGGGGATTGAAAGATTCTCCGCCCTACCTGCATGACGGCAGATTATTCACTATTGAAGATACCGTGGAATTTTTTAACCTGGTGCAGGAGTTAAAGCTTACTGAGGAAGAGAAGAAAGATCTGGTCAAGTTTTTGCGGACACTCTGAAAATTCTGTGAAAAAAAGTTCCTGGTAAAGGCAGGAACTTTCTGTTTTGTGGTGAAATAATAAACAGCAGATTAGTTTTATTCAGCTGATTGTGCTGATTTTCACAAGAGTAGGCAATTATCCGGGTGTTCCGGAATATAGTATAGAGGGAATAAGGCACAGTTGTTTGTGAGGGGGTAGGCTCTTTTCTGTCGAAGTTGTGATATTTGTTATTTTTGGTCAGTGATGGAAAGGAGAGAAAGATTATGATTATCTGGTACACCAAAAAGTGCCCATTCTGTCAAAATAGCTCTTACACAGCTAACGCAAATATCGAGACCTGGGTATGTCCTTTTTGTTGGGAGGATATAACTGACCAGAGTGTTTTTGAGTTGACTCAGGCTGAACTCGAAATTCTGGATAGGGCTGCTCATCAGCAACAACCTACCGCATAGTAAGGGCTGAGTACAAAAAATAATAGTTTAAACAGTATGATTGAAGTTTCTGCCTTTGGGTGGAAACTTTTTGTCTTAGGGGCTCCCCCGGTTGGTATAAAAGTAACCGGAGAACAAATACTAAATGCTGAGATTATAGGAAGAGGAGTGAAGAAAAGTGTCAAGCGGAAGCCTGATGTGGGTGGGGCTGGTTGGATTATTTACTCTGGCTATGTTCCTTATGGTTCCTGTGCGCAATATTTCCAGACTGTTACTTTTCGGTTTGGTGGGAGGGTTGGGGGTGGCTTTGGTAGTAATGACCATTATGGACCCGGTTCTACAACTTTCGCGGTACAATTTTGCAAGTATTCCCGGGTTTTTGGGCATACCGGTACTGGCCGCTGTAGCTTGGATCCCGGTGGAAATTATCTTCGCCAACTACCTGCCCAAAATGCGGACTAAGACCAATGTTTATCTGTATGTGGCAGCTTTTGCCTTAGGGGCAACTATTTTGGATTATGCAACTGTACTTCTGGGAATGAGGGGATTTATCAGGTGGAATCTCCTCTCTACTTTTGCGCTGGCTGCAGTTATTCACGCTTGCTTAGCTTACTATTTGACAGTTACCGGATATGCCCGGGAAAAGCTCAGTTAAATGGTTAAATAGCTCTTTCCGTAAAAAGAGCTATCTTTTTGTGCCGGTAATCCGGCTGCCAATGTGGGAAATAGGTGGCAGAGTTTCATTATAGTCGTTCAGGACATTTACAATTGTATATTCTGTGCTGGTGGTTAAATCGATTTCACATAAACCGGTAAACTGTTTTTGGTGTTTATCGAGGATAATTCTTACTACCGGGCGATCGGTAAAATCCGGGTGAGTAATTACTACCACCCCAACTTCTCCGGTATTAAGGGTTACGATGGAACCTACCGGGTACAAAGCAATATTCTTAATAAAAACTTTGACCAGGTCCGGATCCAGATGTGAACCCATCGACTCCAGTAATACCTGGACCGTTTCCATCGGGGTGAAAGCCGGACGATAAATCCGGTCAGACGTCATTGCATCATAAACATCAGCAACAGCAATAATCCGGGCGTATTCATGAATTTCACCGCCTTTTAGTCCCCGGGGATAACCGCTGCCATTATATTTTTCGTGGTGTTGAAAAGCAATATGTGCGGCAAGCGGGCTAATTTCCTCCTGTTGGCGTAAGATATCAAAACCTAACCGGCTGTGCTCTTTTATTCCATCAAATTCTTGGGGTGTCAGCTGCTGTTTTTTATTTAAAATTGTCTTGGCAATACAAGCTTTGCCCAGGTCATGCAGTAAGCCTCCTATTCCTAAATCCCTCAATTGAAGTTGGTTATAGCCTAGTTTCAGCCCTGTTATTACAGAAAGAATGCAGACACTGACACTATGACCAAAAACTTCGTCGTCGTAAGTACGGATATCGGATAAACTGACTAAAACATCCTGGTTAAGCAGGATTTCTTCAAGAATTTTATTTACCATCTGCTTGGTAGAACCCAGGTTTATCTTACCGTTGAGTTCAATCTGCTCAAAAATCCCTCTGACTTCACTTTGGGTTTGGATTCGGGTACTCTCCAAAACAACCTCGGGAGTATTTACTTCATTAAATCGACTATCCTTAATATAGACAGCGGGTATTCCTATTTCCTTCAGGCGTTTGATATATTGGTCATTGAGTATCATTCCGGCAGACAGAAGGACGTTGCCCATTGAGCTGTATATTGATTTGCCCAATATCATTCCCGGTAATACCCTACTTATTCGCACTTTAAGCACGAAGCCACCTCCCGTGCATTTGAAAAAGCGAAAACCAAGGCGATCGGTTAGCTTGCGGAACCGAGCTTTTTAATTACGTATTATTACTCCTTTTCGACGCAATTTCCAATTTATCCTTTTTTTACTATGACTATCTTACCATAATATTTTTACCAAGATCTATAGCGGTTTTTGTAAAAGGAGGCGCCAGTATATTCCCACCCAGCCGGTACAAGAGCTATCGTTAATAACTGTTTTTTCGCGTAATATAAATTTCTGGTATAGGACGTCCACTTCCTCTTCTGTCAGGCAGCAAATCTCCGGCAGGCCACAACCTTGCTGGTCGGTCCAGAGGATGTTCAGCAGAGCCAAACCACCGGGTTTTAGAACTCTCTTGATTTCTTCCATTACCCGGCGCCTGTATTGCTCCCTTGCTTCTGTAAATACATGCAGGAGACCGAAATTGTACACGGCTCCGAAGAAGTTTGAGGGAAACGGCAGGTCGCAAGCGTCAGCAAGTCGAAAGTCCAGACCTGTAATCTCAATTAGGCGGGAAATAGCTTTTTCGGCCATATCCACACCTATTACCTGGAATCCCTGGCCGGCCAGATAGAGCGTATCCCGGCCATTGCCACAGGCAAGGTCCAAAAGAGGGAAGTTTCTATAGTCAGCAAAGACCTGGGCGGCATATTCCGCGGTCTGGCTGTGACCTTGGGCCAGAGCCCGTTCCGTTTCCAGTAATTCATTGAAATCCATCGTACTCATTATCGGTCTCCTTTAAGCTTGTTTGTACTGATAGTATTGGCTGTGTTGATGGAATTTTCCTGCAGTCAATTTGGCTCGAAACCACAAAAAATGCTAACAGCCGGAGAAGGCTATTTCTCCGGCTTGTTTATTGATAAGTGTCTGGGCATTTTTGTTTGACCTGCCAGCAGACACATTTTTTCGTAGTTTTTAGATTTTATTCCTTAAAAAGAAGTGAAAAAACCCTGCTGTGGTACGCTGTGCTCTCGGAAGAAGGACTCTTGAAGCTAACAGGTAATTTTTTTGTGCACTGTTTTCAGCTACCAGGGGGTAATAGGGGTCAGAAAATAAAGCATTTGCGGCAACCCAGGCTCCCGGGGTTTCTCCCAGATGATAGATTCCGTCCGAATCAGCGGTAAAAAAGTTTCGGTTGGCTTCGGCCCAACTCTCAAAGTCCTGGTGGCCGTTAAAAAGGTCTCCCCGGGCGTGGTGGGGAACACAAAGGTCTTGAACCAGGTGGGCAGCGGCGCCCAGGAAGAACATGGCCTTACTGTGGTGGTCGGCCTCCCACTCTTTGTGTGCCCGGTGAAAGTGGAGATGACATTCCAGGAGGGCATTGGGCCAACGCCAGAAACCTTTCCCGGTAGAAGGGTTGAAGAAGTGTGAGGAGTTTTTCCAGGCCCGGTCAGCCCAGGAAACCCCTTCGTTAAGTTCTTTCAAGTAAGTCTGAATTAGGCATGCGGCCCGGGGATACCCGTCAGCTTCCAGTATTGTTGCTGCTTGTTCATTGCAAAAATTGTGGGTAAGTCCGGCCTTATGGACAAATTTTTGTACTACACCGGTTACTGCCAGCAACTGTTTGGCTACATTCCAATACCGGGCTTTTTCCGCTAGATCCATCTGAACTCCTCCCTGTATGCTTATAATCATTGGATCAACTCTTATGCAGAAACCAAGATCCTTACAGTATAGCTTTATAGTAATTTTACGACACCAGTACTAAATAGCAATTAAAAGCAAGTAAAGTAACTATTAATTTGTACTTGTATAGTATGTCGGAAAAGGGCGCCCCTTATGAGAAAAATCTTCAAGCAATAGGGAATAGGCTCTGCCAACCGGGAACATAATATGAGCGAGAAATGATTAAACCAAGAAAAGTGGAGGGATGACTTTGAAAGCAGAAGTAGACCAAGATTTGTGTATAAGCTGTGGTGCTTGTGTCAGTATTTGCCCGGAGGTCTTTGACTGGGACGATGAGCAAAAGGCTCACGCCAAAGGTGGGGGCTCAGTCCCGTCAGATCTGGAAGAAACCGCAAAAGAGGCCGCAGGCAGTTGTCCCACAGATGCGATTAAGACCCTTTAAAAGCTTTGGTATGCAAAAACCCCCTTGGTAACAAGGGGGTTTAGTCTTGGCTTTGAAGTTAAAACCGTGTATTGGCAAAGTGTGTGCGGAGCCGCATTATTTCCTGGGAATCTGCGGCTTGCAGCCCGTACCAGCCATGCTGGTGAATTGCGTTCCAAAGCCCCTTTTCATTGGTGTGTTCTTCGCCGAGTATGTCCATCAGGGTACGGCGGAGACCTTCGTCACTAACTTCACCGGCACTGGCATTATAGCTTTCGGCCAGGAACTTTTGGCTATAAAGCAGGTCAAAGGCCAACTCCTGTTCAGTTATGCCGGCCAGATTGTTTTGCAGCATTAGACAATACACCTCCTGTCTATTGAATGGTTTGCGGGGAGGCAACATGAGCCTGGGTCGAAGCCAAGTTGGTTTGGTTTAAGTGCTGCATCAGCATTTTAAAATGTTTTTCATGGGTATTTGCGGCATGCTCATATAAGTTGCGAAGTTGAGGGTCAGTGGTTTGCTGAGCAGTGGACCTGAATTTTTTTACCACTAAAGCCTCCTGGTTAAGGTGATCCTGTATACAGGAAAGCTCTCTGGTAGTCAGTGTATTCATCTGAATTCACCTCCTTTATGAAATCTATCCGGAGTATTCCTCCCTTGATTATGACAACTGACCTTAGTTTGGCTTCCGGGGCGGGGTATTATGCTAATTTTACTTTTGGGGTTACTCTAGGGAGGAAAAAGTTAACTTTGGTCGAAATTTCGAGGTAGGGCAAAAGGAGGCGTTCATTAGATGAAAATAGTATCAAGTGCCAGCATTAGTGCAAAACATATAACTGAACTTAAGAATAAGCTCGGGACGCTGGATATATCCGTTTACAAGCAGATCAGGGAAGCTGAGGCAGAGCTGGCTGAGGCAGAGATTCTAATTACTTACGGGGAAGACCTGACTCCGGAGGTGCTGGAAAAAGCTTGTAAAGCCTTGAAATGGATTATGGTGGTGAGTGCAGGTCTGGAGAAGTTGCCCTGGAATACCCTCAGGGAACGGGGCATTCTGGTGACTAATGCCAGGGGAATTCATAAGGGACCGATGTCGGAGTACACCCTGGGGGTAATCCTGCAGGTGGCCCGCAGGTCCCCGGAGCTATTAATTGAGCAGCAACAAAAAAACTGGGACCGGACTATCAGAGTTGATGAAATACAGGGTAAGACCCTGGGGATACTGGGCGCCGGCAGCATTGGCCAGGAAATTGCCAGGAAGGCCAAGGTTTTTGGAATGAAGACCTTGGGCCTAAACAGATCAGGGAAACCGGTTGAGCATTTTGACCACATATTTTCCGGGGAGGGACTCCACCAAGTTTTACGGGAAAGTGATTATGTGGTGGCAGTTGTGCCTTTAACCGGGGAGACTCATCACCTGCTGGGGACTCCTGAGTTCGGGGTGATGAAGGAATCGGCCTACCTGATTAATATTTCCCGTGGAGATGTTGTGGATGAGCAGGCCTTAATTGCCGCCATCAGGGATAAAAGGATTGCCGGGGCTGTACTGGATGTGTTCAGCAAGGAACCTTTGCCGGTGGAAAGCCCCCTGTGGGATTTGGAAGGTGTGCTTATCACCCCCCATCTTTCGGGGAGGTCGCCCTTATATATGGAACGGGCTATGGAAATCTTTGCCCATAATCTGGGAGTGTATCTCCGGGGGCACGGGGAAATGCTCAATGTAATAGATCCGGCAAGGGGATATTAGTGGCGGAAGTGGGCAAGGCAGGCAATTAATAGCTGGGAAGTGGCAGGCTTATACTATTGACAAGGGGAGGGGCAGATGTGGCTAATGTTGTATTTAAATCCACAGTAAACTGGACTGGAGAAAAGGTGCGCTGTGAGGCGGAGTCCAGGGGACTAAAGGTGGTTATCGATGAACCGGTCAAAGCAGGAGGGACTAACCTGGGCCAGACCCCGGTAGAGCTGCTTCTAGCCGCTTTGGGGGGCTGTATAACCATTAGCGCTACCGCTTTTGCCCGCAAGGCCCGCGTGGAGTTGCAGGGGTTTTCAGTGGAAGTGGAGGGGGATATGGATCCCGATGGTTTTTTAGGCAAGAATCCTGAAGTGAAAGTTGGGTTCAGTGCTATCCGGTATAAAATTAAGTACAAAACTAACTCTCCCCAGGAAAATGTGGAAAAACTAATGGAGTTGGTAAAGAGCCGGTGCCCGGTTTCAGATACGTTAATCAGTGGGGTTCCTGTTTCCGGGGAATGGGAACGAAACGGGGAGGGCTGAGCATTGGGTAGGGCGCCGGTACAAAAGATCCTGGAGATATTGGCTCAGATGTATCCAAACCCAAAACCTGCCCTGGTTTACAGCAATCCCTTTGAATTGCTGATTGCCACAATGCTTTCCGCCCAGTCCACTGATAAGCAGGTTAACCTGATAACCAAAAAGCTGTTTAAGCAATATAAAACCCCGGAAGATTATGCCGGGCTTGCTGCAGAAGTATTGGAAGAGGATATCAGGGGTTGTGGCCTGTACAAGAATAAGGCCAAAAACATTATTCAGACCTGCAGGATGCTGGTGGAAAAATTTAACTCCCAGGTCCCCCGGAACAGGGAGGATTTGCTGGCCTTACCCGGAGTGGGCCGCAAGACCGCTAATGTTGTGCTCTCCAATGCCTTTGGGATACCTGCGATTGCAGTGGATACCCATGTTTTCCGGGTTGCTAACCGTTTGGGTCTGGCCGGAAGTAATGCAGTTTTAGGTACCGAGAAAGATTTAATGAAGCGAATTCCCCGCCAAATGTGGTCAGATGCACATCACTGGCTGATTTTTTTAGGCCGGAAGGTTTGCCAGGCCAGGAAACCCCGCTGTACTTCCTGCCCGTTGTGCTCCGCCTGCAGGTATGGCCGGAACAATAAGTAAAGCTAGATTGGGCATCCCAGGTCGGAGATGGTAATAAAAAGGAGCGAACCGACAATGAAGAGCACTTTCAAGCCGCCAGTCAGCATTCGAGAATTGACCACAGTGGAAGAATTTGCCCAGTGTGAAAGCCTGCAGATGAAGGTGTGGGGAACTGGGGAATTGTCCGTGGTTCCTGTAAACCAGTTGGTGACAGCCAGCAAAAACGGGGGTATGGTCTTGGGGGCCTTCACTCCCGAAGGGAAGATGGTTGGTTTTTGCTATGGCTTTCCCGGTCTGGTGAATGGGGAAGTCATCATGTGTTCACATATGCTGGGCCTGCTAAAAGAATACCGCAGCGGGGGAATTGGGTACAGGCTTAAGCTTGCCCAAAGGGAACTGGCTTTGGCAAGGGGAATCAAGCGGGTTACCTGGACCTTTGACCCCCTGGAAAGCGCCAATGCTATCCTGAATATCCGTAAGCTTGGGGGAATCGTACGTACTTATTACGAAAACCTTTATGGAAACAGCCCTGACTTACTGAATCAAAATCTCCCTTCCGACCGCCTTCTGGTGGAATGGTATATTGACAGCCCCAGGGTCGTAAAGAGGGTGAGGGAAGCGGAGAAACTGGGCAATGAACTTTCGCCGGAGGATTTGGTACCGGTGCTGTTTGTCCAGGAAGCTACTTTCGGGATGCCCGAAATTGCCGATACCCGTCTGGGCCAACGGGAAAAACGGCTGTTCTTGGAGGTTCCCCGGAATTTCTATGAGATTAAGAAGACAGATCCGGATCTGGCTTGGACTTGGCGTCATGAAGTCAGACGGGCCATGTCCCATTACTTTGTGCGGGGATATCTGGTTACTGATTTTGGCTACCTGGGGGGACGTTTGGGTTATGTATTGGAACAAAAACCGGCAGAAGCCCTGGACGGTGAGGACTAAATTCTTATACTTAAATGTTGCTCTGCTAAGACTGAAAAATTAGAAAATTCTTATGTCGAAAAAAAGGAATTTTACCAGAATGAGTCGAATGTAAAATTACATAATTTATACCATTCTGTAAAAGGCAAATTCAGTGAAAACTGAGGACGCAAAGCTATGGGTCTAAGGTCTGTTTAGCAGGCTACGACTGCCAGGCTGCCGGAAGAGGGAATGTGAAAGTTGTACCATTCTTTCAGGTGCCTGGAAGAATGGTAATCTTTTTTAAAACTTTTCAGAAAGGGGGAGCTGTTTGGGGTTTTTCTTGGACTCTTCAGGGTTTTAAAGACAGTTTAGACGGAAGGGGTGTGCTTGGGTGTTTCTAAAAAAGAGTTTGCTGTACAGAACTTTGGCAGTATTTTTGTTGGTAGCCATGGTACCCGTATTTGTGGTAAGTATCCTCAACTACTATCAGAGTAAAGATGCTATTGAGCATAAAGTTTTAGCCGATCTGGATAAAATAGCGGATATCCAGGCACAAATAGTGGTCAACTGGCTGGATGAGAGAATGGGCAATGCTAAGTTTATCGCCTCCGGGAATGAGGTCCGCTCAAATGATATGGGTCAATTGTACGGGTATTTGGTGCAGGTTGTAAAACAGTTTCCCACTATCGAGGCTATAGTTATTGCTGATAACCAGGGCAAAAGCTTGGTGGGATCACTGCCCAAATTAGCGGGTATTGACGTTTCCGGACGCCAGTATTACAAGACGGCCATGGAGGGTAAAGCCAGTTTTTCGGATGTCCTGATCTCCAAAGCTACCGGCAATCCCATTGTAGTGGCTGCTGCTCCGGTTTTGGATACTGCCGGAAAGCCCTCCAGGGTGGTTATAGTCACAGTGGGCCTGAAGGAACTAAACAATAAGCTTAAGCTGGATGAGTTCGGCCAAACCGGAGAGGTATACATAGTTAACAAAGAAGGTTCCTTTATTACCGAGAGCAAATTCAAACCGGGGGCGGTGCTTAAAGAAAAGATCGATACCTTCGCCTTTAGGGAGGCTATCTCCGGGAAGCACGGTGTAGGTACCTATCAGGGATACCAAAACTACAATGTTTTAGGGGCCTACAAACAGGTGCCGGGTTTTGACTGGGCTTTAATAGTAGAGCAAGATGCAAAAGAGGCCTTTGCCGAGGTGGCCGGCATGCGCAATAATATGCTGGTTATTGCCCTGCTTACTGCCGTAGCTGCCGGGGCTGCAGGAGTGGTATTCTCCAACCGCCTGGTCAGGCCTGTGCAAAAGCTGGTAGAAGGAGCCAAACGCCTGGCTGGGGGGGATTTGACTCAGGACATCCAGGTGAACCGGTCTGACGAAATCGGAATTCTGGGCCAAACCTTTAATGAGATGACTGCCAGCATGCGACAAATGATTGCCCAGGTGATAGCCGGGGCTCAGCAGGTAGCGGCTACCAGTGAGGCCCTGACCTCCTCTGCCAACGGTGCCACTGAAGCTAGCAAGGAAGTAGCAGAATCCATGGAATGGTTGGCCAGGAGCAGTGGCGAGCAGGGCAGCAAAATGAAAGAAATGTCCACTATAGTAGGAGAACTTTTGCAGGCGGTTGAACAGATTGCCTCAGGTTCTGAGGAGCAGTCCAGGAATATTGTCCGGACCTCCGAGGAGTCCAGTATGGTGGCGGAACGGGTCAGGGAAGTGGCCGAGCGGACTAAGGACATGGAACAGATGGCTCAAAATAACCTGAATACTGCCCGGGAGGGCGGCGCTGCGGTGAATAAGACCATTGAGGGAATGGAACAGGTGAAAGAGGCGGTCTTTACTACCGCTAACCGCATCCGGGAATTGGGTGGACATTCTCAGCAGATTGGGGAAATTATCCAGGTGATTGATGATATCGCGGAACAAACCAACCTGCTGGCCCTTAACGCGGCTATCGAGGCAGCCCGGGCCGGTGAGCACGGTAAAGGTTTTGCGGTGGTGGCTGACGAAGTGCGCAAACTGGCAGAACGCAGCAGCAGGTCTACCAAGGAAATAGCCAATTTGATTGCCAACATCCAGAGGGGCACTGAAAACGCGATTAGTTCCATGGAGATTGGGACTGCGCAGGTTGAAAAAGGCGTGGACCTGGCCAACGGGGCAGGAGTGTCCCTGCGGAATATAATTGATAATGTGACGGAGAATGGCAAGCAAATCGCTGCTATTACCGAAGCAATCAACTCCATCCTCGAAAGTAGTATGCAGGTAAACCAGGCGGTGGACAACATTGCTGCCATTGCCGAGGAAACCACTGCTTCCACAGAGCAGATGGCCGCCGGCGGCAGGATGGTAAGTCAAGCCGTAGATGCCGTTACAGAGGGCGTCGGGGCCTCCTCTTTAGCAGCTCAGGAGGTATCCACCTCAACCGAGGAAATATTTGCCTCCGCTGAAGGAGTTGCTGAGATGGCCAGGGAATTGACCAAAATGGCTTTAGACCTCCAGGAACAAGTACATAGATTTAGAATTTAGCGCCGGATTACCGGTGAGCAAAGTGCCGTATCCTTGAATAGGATACGGCACTTTTTTTACTGGAGGTTTTGTTAATCCGGTAGAGGAAAAAAGCTTATTAAGTCGAATTGAATATAGCATCAGCAAAAAGGAGTTGAATACAAATGAACAGATGGCCGGAGGTTCCGGTGAACAAGCTTTACAAGGCTTGCAGCCCCAGGAGCTTTTCCTTTAAGACTACAGAAGAGGTTGCTCCGATCGATACAATTATCGGTCAGAACCGTGCCCAAAAGGCGGTAGAATTCGGACTCCGGATCAAAAAACAGGGTTATAATATTTTCCTGGCCGGCCTGACTGGAACCGGTAAGCTTACTTATGCCCAGGCGGTTGTACAGGAGTTAGCTAAAACCCAGCCTCTTCCCAGAGACTGGTGTTACGTCTATAATTTTAACCGGGCGAGCCAGCCCAAGGCCCTAAGCCTGCCGGCCGGGATGGGAAAAGAGTTTTGTAAGGATGCCCGGGAGCTTGTCAGCGCCCTGAAAGTGGAGATTCCTAAGGCCTTTGAAGGTGACGATATAGAACGCCAGAAACGGGAGATTTTACAGGAACTTGAGGAGGGTAGCGAGGAACTCTTTAGTGAGCTCAATGCGGTGGCCCAAGAAAAGGGTTTTGTGCTCAAAAGAACCAATACCGGCTTTGTGAGTCTTCCGCTGGTCAATGGAGAACCTGTCAGTGAAGAGGAATTCGAGAAACTGGATGAGGCTACTCAATTGGAAATTGAGGAACGCTCAGCAGAGGTTCAGGATAAAGCTACAGACATTGTGTGCAGTATCAGAAAAATGGAAAAACAAACCCAGGATAAGGTTCGCCAGTTAGAGGCCAAAATTGCCCTGTGTGCTGTGGGACACCTGATAGCTGATGTCCAGGCAAAGTATAAGGAATACCCTGAG
Source organism: Bacillota bacterium (assembly GCA_021848765.1). Classification (GTDB taxonomy): domain Bacteria; phylum Bacillota; order Carboxydocellales; family JAJZTU01; genus JAJZTU01. Next base: position 4,734 of record JAJZTU010000016.1, on the reverse strand, counting down.
GTAGTACAGTTCCTGACCGGGGTACAGGAAGATATCCTCAACAACCTGGATGATTTTAAGCCTGAGGATGAGGAAGAAGGCGCTCTGGCAATTTTGGCCAAGAAAAAGCACCAGGACCCCTATGCCAAATATAATGTCAACCTATTTGTGGACAGCGGTGAGGCAGAAGGCGCTCCGGTTATTTATGAACCTAACCCCACATTTGCCAATCTGATTGGGCGGGTTGAGTATGAAAATGACTTGGGTTCCCTGAGTACTGATCAGACCCAAATCAAGGCAGGCGCTCTGCATAGGGCTAACGGGGGTTATCTTATTCTCCAGGCTAAGGATGTATTAGCCCATCCCCAGGCTTGGGAGGCTTTGAAGCGGGTTTTGCGCACCAAAGAAGTTCGCATTGAGAATCCCAGTGACACCCAAGGCGCTAATGTTATTGCCACTCTTCAACCGGAGCCTATTCCGGTTGATTTGAAAGTTATTCTTACCGGCAGTTCCGAGGTATATCAAGCGCTTTACCATTATGATGAAGAGTTTGAAAAGCTGTTCAAGATTAAAGCCGAATTCGACGACGAAATGGATCGAAACCGGAAAAATATCCAAATGATGGCCGCGTTTATCAGCGCACACTGCTACAGGGACGGGTTAAGACATTTTACCAATACCGGGGTGGCTAAAGTAATTGAGTATAGCTCCCGGCTGGCAGAGGACCAGGAAAAGCTTTCTACCTGCTTTAATGACATTGTGGAAATTCTCTATGAGGCTGATGCCTGGGCTGAGATTTTGTCCAGCAAGTATATTACTGCCGAACATGTGGTAAAAGCAGTAGAGGAAAAGGACAGACGTTCCAACCTGTGGGAGGAGAAATTGGGAGAGCATTTGGCTAAAGGTTATATTCTCCTGGACACTACCGGGGAAAAGGTAGGGCAAGTCAATGGGCTAACCATTCTGGATTTCGGGGATTACGCTTTTGGTAAACCGACCAGGATTACCGCTTCCACCTTTGTAGGGGAGGAAGGAGTTATTAATATTGAGCGGGAAACCCGGATGAGCGGGAAAGTCCACGATAAAGGCCTGTTGATTCTTTCCGGGTACCTGGGTGCGAAATTTGCTCAGAAAACCCCATTAGCCCTGGCTGCCAGCCTGTGTTTTGAACAGCTGTATGATGGAGTGGATGGCGACAGCGCCTCGAGTACAGAGCTTTATGCCATTCTTTCCAGCCTTTCCGGGCTTCCTGTCAAACAAGGTTTGGCGGTGACAGGATCGGTAAACCAAAAAGGGGAAATCCAGCCCATCGGAGGGGTTAACCAGAAGATAGAAGGCTTTTTTGATACTTGTAAGGCCCGGGGTCTTACCGGAGATCAAGGTGTGCTGATACCTCACCAAAATGTAGTTAATTTGATGCTGAAACGGGAAGTTGTGGAGGCAGTCCGTAAAGGTTTGTTCCGCATTTATCCTGTAAAAAGCATTCATGAAGGAATTGAAATACTCACCGGAGTGCCTGCCGGGGAAATCCAGGCAGATGGGGCTTATCCGGACAGTACGGTTAACGGCTTGGTTCAGAAGAAGCTCAAGGAATTTTCGGATATCATGGCAGCAACCTGTGATTAAACTGGGGCCAGGGATTGAATAATTATGCACTGCATGGTATAATTATCCTCATTCATGAGGAAAGGGTGTTGGTGCCAATGATTATTCGTAAGGCTAAAATGCGGGATGTGGAGACCATCCATGCTTTGATTAATGATTATGCAAGTCAGAAGCTGATGCTGGCCCGTTCCAGGCATTCCTTTTATGAGGGGCTGCGGGAATTTACTGTGGCTGAAATTGACGGCAAGGTAGTCGGTGTTGGAGGACTGCATATTTTGTGGGAGGATTTGGCTGAGATTAGAGCTCTGGCCATATCCCCGGCCCTGGCCAAACAAGGGATTGGCAGGCGTATAGCGGAGGCCTTGGTGGAAGAGGCCCGGGCTCTGGGGATTCCGCGAGTATTTGCCTTGACCTACCAGGTGGGTTTTTTTGAAAGGTGCGGGTTCACCATAGTACCTATGGACACCTTGCCCCATAAGGTATGGAAAGAATGTATGGACTGTCCTAAGTTTCCCAAGTGTGACGAGACAGCCTTGGTACTTGAGTTAGGCAACATGTAATAACGGTTCTGGTTAGGAAAGTGTGAATTACAGGTTAACGTCCTGTTAATTAACCCTGGATAAACCTGTGGATAACTTGGGGATTATAAATCTGATGACAAATGCAAAAATTAGCTACAATTTGGTGGCTAAATGCCTGTAGATACTGGCATTGAAGGGTTTCCGCCCTTTCCGGCAGAGGAGGGCAAAATCGGCCCTTTGGCCTGTGGATAACCTGTGAATAGTTTTAGGCGGAAAAATAGGGTCAGGAGTATTTGGGGTATTGATAACCTGTGGGTAGAATGGGAATAAAGTGTGAGTAAATTTAGCAAGCCCTGCCGGTGTTATCACCAGTAGGGTTTGCGATTTTGATTGACGGTTAGGGGGAGTTTACCGGGTTGGAAATTCACGGTGTAGTTAAAACTGATTTTTTCATTACCCGGTTCAAAGAAGAAAAGCTCGACTCCTATGCCATCTTGGTCCAGGACAAGTTTGGCAAAGGAGCGCTGGCTAAAATAACGGGAGCAGCCCAGTGATCCCGGGTTGATAAGCAGGGTCCGCCCGTCGGTAAGCACCATAGGGTTGTGGGTATGCCCAAAGATAATAATGTCTACCGGATTTTGTTCAAAGGCCCAGTAGGCTCTTTCCCAAATGTAGGGGTGATTTCCGGTAATGCTATCTCCATGGACCAGGCCAATAGAGTAGCCCTCCACAGAAACTATTTCCTTGTTGGGCAGGGGTTGGGGAAATCTATTCTTTTTGCGGTCGTGGTTTCCTGCCACTGCAACTACAGGGGCTAGGTTTTTCAATTGCTGCAGGGTTTCAGGGAGTACCACATCTCCGGCGTGGAGAATCAAATCGACTGAGGAAAACACAGAAACCACCTGGGGAGGGAGTTCTTTGCATTTGGTAGGTATGTGTGTATCTGAGGTGAGGCCGATTATTTTCATCCACAATTCCTCCCATAGCAAGGTATCCTCCCAGGGACTAATTCCTCTAAGCCGGAAATAGGAGTCCCATACTAAGGTTTATGCGGCTAACCAATGGAAAAAGCACTGTCTTTAGCGAGACAGTGCTTTTTCTATTGGTTTAATACGCCTAAGTGACCGCTGTATGGTTGAATGCTTAATTTACGCCAGTTTTCCAGGTTTGGCGGACTTACCCCGGTAGGCTGCTGCCAGGAGTTCTACGGGATGCATCAACCGGCAGTTAATTCCATGGCAGTTTATGCCGTGACTGAGCTGCATTGTGCAGGTGGGACAGGCTGTAGCCAGTACCCGGGCTCCGGTTTCCTTGAGGGAAGTCATTTTCTTATCCAGTATTTTCATGGAAAGGTCATAGTTAGTCAGGCTGAAAGTCCCGGCTCCTCCACAGCAACTGTTGGCGTTGGACATTTCTACAAACTGTACCCCGGGCAGGGATTTTAACAGGTTTCTGGGCTGAGCGGTTATCTTTAGAGCTTTGGAAAGGTGGCAGGGGTCGTGATAAGTCACTTTCATGCCTAGTTCATATGTGGGTGGGAGCAAATCGATTTTCGTAGTTAGGAAGGTGGTCAGTTCCACTACCTTTTGGGCAAAAGCTTGGGCTTTTTCAGCCAGGGGAGTACCGTTTAACAGGTCGGCATAGCCGTGACTGCCGATAGTGGCGGTACAGGTGCCGCAGTCTGTGATAATATAGTCTACGCCCAACTGTTCATAGGTCTCAATATTGGCCTTGGCCAGGTCAAGGGTGGTCTCATAGGCCCCGTTGGCCATTTGGGGCATCCCGCAGCAGCGGAGCTCCCGGGGGATAACGACCTCACAGCCGTTTTCTGTAAGGACCTGTACAGTGGCTTTGGCCATTTCAGGATAAAACAGGTCTGTAGCACAGCCCAGGAAGTAGCCGATCCGGTAGCGCTTCTTGCCTTTAGCCGGGCTTATTTCAGGAAGCCGGCTTCGGGCTGAACGCCGGGGTACCCGGCCGATAATTTTCTCCGCTTTGGGCAAGTCTCCGGGGAGGAGGTTGGTTAGGCCCAGACCGTTAACCAGGGAACGCAGGCCGGTATTCTGATAGCCCCACAGAGCGGTAGAGGCAGCTTTTAAAAAAGTGGGTCGGGTCCACCAGTCCTTAAAAATAGCGCGTTTAGTGGATAGGTAGCCTTGATCGGCCATATAAGAACGGGCCAGGGCCACGAGTTTATGGACCGGAATACCGGAAGGACAGTCGGATGAACAGGACTCACACATGAGACAGTTATTCAGATGCTGCGCTACCTTTTCCGAGGGTTCAATCTCCCCATAGTGCAGCATCTGAGCCAGGAAGACCCGGCCCCTGGGTGCAGCCTGCTCCTTACGGATTTCCTCGAAAACGGGGCAGACCGAGCGGCATTGGCCACAGCGCACACATTTTTTAAGCTGATTGAGGATATCCGGGTAATTAGTTAACATTACTTTTTTCCTCCTCCAGGACAAAGAGCTTACCGGGATTCAGAATGCCATTAGGGTCCAGAGCCTTTTTCACAGCGGCCATGGTATGGACTGCCCGGCCGTGCTCCAGGGGGGAATAGCCGGCGCGGACCAGACCCACCCCGTGTTCACCTGTAGTGGACCCACCCAATGCAATGGCCAGCCGG
>JAJZTU010000015.1:10310-22052 GCA_021848765.1 Bacillota bacterium | reverse complement strand
GTGTTCTCTCCTTTTCAAAATACCTGATACGCCCTTAAAGTCCCGGGTAAGCTTAGCTTAACCCGGGGATTACCTTGCTTATCCAGGGCCTGGCCATTTTCCCATCGTAAAATAAAAACGGCCTCAAGTTATACTTGAGGACCGGTCAGTCAGCCACCAGGTCTTCAATAGGCGCATCTGCGAAAAATACCCGTTCTCCGGAAACCGACTGAAGAATAACTAACCGTTCGTGCCTGAGGACGTGCAGTACCTTAAAGGAAACATCCATACCATAGGATCTGCGCTTGACAATTACACCAGTTTTCATGTTCTTCACCTCCATCATAATATATGATAGTTATGGCGTGAACTTGCTTGCCTGGATAAAATTATTTAAAAAGAAGCCTCCGGCGTGCAAGGCCAAGGCTTCGTGTTGGGTGGCTTTACCCCCAGTATTTCCGGTCCAAATTGCGATACTGCAGTGCTTCAGCGACATGGGAGGCCTGGATCGATTCTTCCCCGGCCAGGTCAGCAATAGTCCTGGCCACCTTTTTTATCCTCTCCAACACCCGGGCGCTTAGGCCCAACCGGTCAAAAGCGCTTTTTAGCAGGCTGACCGCCTCCCTGGTCAATTCGCAAAACTCCCTGACCTCCTTGACACCCATCTGGGCATTGCAGCAAATTCCCCTACCAGCCAACCGCTGCTGTTGCCTCCTGCGGGCGACCTCCACCCGTTCTCTTATTTCATGAGAGGTTTCGGCCTTTTGCCCTGACTCCAGTTCTCCATATTCCAGCCTGGGGACTTCCAGTTGAATATCAATCCGGTCCAAAAGCGGGCCGGAGATTTTATGCATATACCGGTGGACCAGATGAGGGCTGCAGGTGCACTCCTTCACGGGGTCACCGTAAAACCCGCAGTAGCATGGATTCATGGAGGCTACCAGCACAAATTTGCTGGGATAGGTCAAAGCCGCATTAACCCGGGATATGGTAACCTGCCCATCCTCCAGGGGCTGGCGCAAGGACTCCAAAACAGACCGGTCATATTCGGGAAGTTCGTCAAGAAATAACACTCCGTTATTGGCCAGAGAAATTTCCCCCGGCCGGGGAATGGTCCCCCCACCTACCATGCTGGAACGGGAAGCATTATGGTGAGGAGCGCGAAAGGGCCGGATTGTAATCAAAGGATTGTCCGCAGGCAAAATTCCGGCTATACTGTAAAGCTTGGTGACTTCCAGAGCCTCCTCGATGCTGAGCCTGGGTAAAATGCCAGGCAAACGCCGTGCTAACATAGTTTTCCCCGAACCTGGCGTACCCAGGAGCAGGACATTGTGCCCCCCGGAGGCGGCCACCTCCAGGGCCCGCTTGGCCATGGCCTGGCCCTTAACTTCCGCAAAGTCGGCTGCTTCGCCCTCACTGCGCATTAAGAGTTCATCGATATCTGCTTTATGCTCTTCCAAGGCAGAGCGGCCCTGGATAACTGACACTAAACAGTTCAGGCTTTCTACAGCATATACCTGCAATCCCTGCAGGAGGGCTGCCTCGTCTCCGTTGACCCCCGGGACCACTACTCCGGGCACTCCGTTTGCTTTAGCCACCACAACGCTGGGAAGTACCCCGGCTACACCGCGGATGTGTCCGTCCAGAGCCAGTTCACCCAGGTAGGCCGCCGCAGCCCACTTACCTTTCAACATTATCTGTCCGGTAGCTGCCAGCAGGGCAACCGCAATGGGCAGGTCAAAATGCGGTCCTTCCTTCCGCAAGTCAGCCGGAGCCAAATTAACCGTTATCCTCTTCAGAGGAAACTCAAAACCGGAGTTGCGTATAGCCGCTCTGACCCGTTCCTTGCTTTCCCGGACCGAGGTATCCGGCAGCCCGACAATATCAAAGCCAGGCAGACCATTGGTAACATCCACCTCTACCTGTACCAACCGGCCCTCCAGCCCCAGCAAAGCTACGCTTTTTACAACTGCCAGCATGGCCCACCTCCATTGACAGTTTTTTCCACTCAACTTTGTTATTCGCCACCATCTTTACAATTCCTTCCATTATGTTTAACAAATGTTGCAAATAGTTCCACGATGTTATATCATACCTCTAGCAGAAATATTTTGTAAGGCGGTGGTATCAACTTACCATATTTTCGCTGCTAAGCCCGGCAGCGCTCAAATTTACGCTTAAGGAGTGGTAGTAGTGACTATTTCCAAGAAAATCGAAGGACTGCTCTCCCGGTCCTCCTGGATTAGGGCCATGTTTGAGGAAGGGGAGCGCCTTAAGAAAATTCATGGGGACGACAAGGTCTATGATTTCACCCTGGGTAACCCCTCGGTAGAGCCGCCTGCTTCCTTCAAGGAAGAACTCAAGCAATTGGCTTTGAATCCTATCCCCGGTATGCACCGCTACATGAGCAATGCCGGCTACCCCGAGACCCGCAAGGCAGTGGCTGAGGTTCTTTCCGAAGACTCAGGCCTTGCCTTTACCGAAAACCATGTGGTTATGACCGTTGGAGCCGGGGGTGCCCTTAATGTGGTACTCAAAACAATCCTTGACCCCGGTCAGGAAGTCATTATCCTGGCTCCCTTTTTCGTAGAGTACAAATTCTACATAGACAATCACGGCGGAACAATCAAGGAAGTTCAGACTAAGGATGATTTCCAACTGGACCTGGATGCTATAGCAGGTGCAATTACTGCCAATACCCGGGCCATCATTATTAACTCCCCCAATAACCCCACCGGGGTTGTTTATAACGCCGATTCTCTGGAAGAATTGGGCATTTTGCTGCGGGCCAAAGAAACCCAGTTTGGTACCACCATCTATGTAATCTCCGATGAGCCCTATGCTAAAATCACCTACGACGGGGTTAAGATTCCCAGCATTTTCAAATATGTGGACCACAGTTTTGTGGTAACCTCCCACAGTAAAGACCTGGCCCTTCCCGGAGAACGGATTGGCTACATTGCTGCCAGTCCCAAAATCAAGAACCTGGAATTGATGATGGGCGGCCTTACCTTCTCCAACCGGACCCTGGGTTTTGTCAATGCTCCTGCTCTGCTGCAGAGAGCAGTTACCAAGCTGCAGCGGGAAAGTGTGGATATCTCCGAGTACCGTGAAAAGCGTGACCTGCTCTATGATAACCTTACTGCCCTGGGCTTCCAAATGGTCAAGCCCCAGGGGGCCTTCTACCTCTTCCCCAAATCGCCTATTGCCGATGATGTTGAATTTGTACTGGCTGCCGCAAAGCATAACATCCTGGTGGTCCCCGGAAGCGGCTTCGGTGCTCCCGGTTATTTCCGCATCGCCTATTGTATTGATAACCAAATCATCCAAAATGCCCTGCCGGCATTTCGAAAACTGGCTGAGGAATTTAACCTTGGGAAGTAATTTATAGTTGAAACCCACTAATAGCGAACTGACAAAGATGTACTTAACAAAAATAAGAGGGAGCATTTTAAATGCTTCCCTCTTATTTGTCACTTTTTACTTTTATTAACTCATCAGCCTGATGAGGCGCTAGATATCGAACTCCGGAAGCTCCTGCACCTCGACCATCGCCTCTTCAATCAGCTCTACAGTAAGTCCCACCATGTCCAAAACAGCCTCATCCAGAGGATAAAGCAGTCCATCGGAACCCAGGCCAAATCCCAGCATCAGACAAATAGCATCGGCAACATGCACCAGGGCGGTTAGCTTTGAGTTCCTCTCCGAACCCCTAGGGCTGTGATGGTGGGCTATGGCATCCACCAGGTCTTCAGGCAGGTTCCACTTGAGCGCCAACCTGGCTCCTACTTCGGCATGGTTGAAACCCAGAATTTGTTTTTCGGCCTCCATGAAGGGAATGTGCTCCTGTTCGACGGTGCTGATTATCTCCCTATATTGGGCCCCTACATAGTTATTTAGAACAACTTTGCCGATATCGTGAATCAATCCGGCCACAAAAGCCTGCTCTACCTGAGGAAACTTGCATTTCTTTGCTAAATTTTTTGCCACCATGGCACACTGAATAGAGTGTTTCCAGAGTTCCCCCTGGGCCAGAGCATAGCCGGAAATTTCCCGGTTAACCAACTTATGTACTGAAGCTGTCAATAGCATGCTCCTAATGGTAGTAAAACCCAGGATGACAGTGGCTTCACTTACCGTGGAAACCGTTCTGGACACTCCATAGTAAGCCGAGTTGGCATACTTCAGTAAAGTCGCAGTAATACTCTGATCCTCGGCCAATACCTTGGCCAGTTCCTTGGCGCTGGACTCGCGGTCTTCAATAACCTGTAGAGCCCGGGTCACTGTAGTGGGCAGGGGCGGGACAGAATCTATTTCCTGTACTAACATTTCCAGGCTTAGCATTGGTGTTTCCTCCTCCGGCCTGACTTCTATGGCTTTCTCAATTAAAACTTTTCAACTACTACATCCTTTAATTCGACAAATGCTATGAAAACCCTTCCTGGTGAATGCTCCCCCGCTTAAAGAAGCGGGGGCTTCTTGCGACATTGAGTTAAAAAGCCCCCGGATAGTGCTTTATCTTGAGGACATTACCTTCGCCATCAAACAGTAGAGTTACCACATCAAAACGGCAGTTAACCTCCCGCCCGAACTTCCAGGATAAATAATGAGCTGCTAAGCGCCGCAGTTTCTGTTGTTTTCGAGTTCCCACTGTTTCCTCCGGAGACGCAAAGGAACCGGAAGTACGGGCCCGAACCTCTACAAAGACCAATTCATCCCGGTCCCAGCCAATAATATCTACCTCTCCCAGCCGGCAGCGATAATTTTTCTCTACAATCCGAAAGGCGTTGTCCAGCAAAAACTCGCAGGCCTTTTCCTCGCCTCTCCTGCCAACCGTCAATTTATCAAGCATAGCCAGTTTCCTCCAAGTTATCCGTCCAAAAGATTAGTAGTGAACTTATGCACATCTTTCGTCAAACTTAGGGAGAAATCCTTCCAACACATTAAGGGTATTAAAAGAAAAAGGGGACCACAAAAATGGCCCCTTAAGTTAGACAATCCTTAACCGGTTCAGGCTTTTTTCTCCTCACTATACGTCTTCTGGCCTGACTGGATAGTTCCGGGTCCCGGACCCACCAATCAATTCCCATCTCCCTCGCCTTATCTACCGAGGCTACCAAAAGTCTGATTTTAATGTTTAAAAGTTCTACATCAGCCAGGGAAATCTTGATGTCCCCGGCAATAACTAAGCCTTTGTCTAAAACTCTTTCCAGAATGTCGGCCAGACTGGTGGTTTGCGTGGAATGCTGAATATTGCCCATGCTTATGCTCTCCCCTACCTTCCACTTTTTTTGTTTCCGGATTACATCAAGTCTCCCAATGGCCCTAGATTAAGATTTAGCTCTTGATCTTCAAGGCCAAACTCCTTTTTAAGTTCCCCCATTTTAGTTTCCAGCTTCATCAAAGTACAACCTACCCGCTCAATTTCCTCATCAGTCAGACTGCCCGCCTCAACCCGGCGCAGGGCTTGTTTTTCCATCAGCCTGCGAATCAGCTCTATCAGGGTCAGCACCAGTTTGGCCAAGCCCTGCTCAACCTTTTCGGGGTCAGCATTTATCCTCTGAGGTAACTTAGACCCCAATCCTGCAAGTTCCTGGCGGAAGTCTTCCTCAGCATTGGTCTCCACCCGTGACACTGCCTCACCTCCCTGAATACAACCTCCGGACAGCTTTACCGGCGGTTAGGTATTGGAACTCTTTAGCCCGGAAAAATTATACGGTGGCCAGGGCCCACTGCAAAGAAACTTAAGCTCCGGATACCGGTGCAGCAGGGAGCGGCACCGGTCCCTGAAGGCCTCCACCTTGTCGTTTTCAATCAGGTACGCGCCGGAAAACAACAAAGTGGGGGAAAGCTGGTTTGTTAAGCGCCACTTGACAGCCAATGGGCTAATTGATTCATGAATCCCGCGAACAATGGCTTGCCCCTGCCCATCCCATTCCTGGTGCATTCGATAGTCCTGCCATTTAGCGAGGAGGTATGCCCTGCCTGAAACCGGTGTCTCAGTTTCTGCTGTCCCTGTCTCTGGCGGTTCAGTTACCGGCAGCTCTTTTCGGGCGACCTTTGCCGGAGGTTGCCAGATTACCCTGACCCCCATTTCCAGCTTGTCAGCCAGTTCCCTCAGTAAATCTTGAAACCGGGAATAATATTTGCTTAATACCTCATCTACCGCCCGGGGGTCTGTTAATACAGTCCCGAATCTTGCCGGCAGTATGGTCTGCTGCCCCATGACTAATTCTATCACCTCTTCGTGGTGCAAAATCTCCTCCTGCCCAACCCTTACTGCCTTGCTGTCCACCTCCCGGATAACTGCTGCTATGCTGCCCTGCCGGACAATTTCCACTCCCCACTGTCCCGCTGCCTGAACCAGCCAGGGTTTATCTTCAGCCACCCCGATTATCCCATAAACATATTTCACGGCTCCCACCCCTGGTACTCATGCATCTTTTCCACTGAGGTCAAAATCAGGTTCAAGCCCAGGTAGATTAAATCCACATCGGCTATAGAAATCAGGACATCTCCGGTCAACACTACACCTTTGTCTAAAATCCGGTCCAGGAGTTCCAGCAAAGTCACATCCTTCTGCCGTGCCAGTTCATTCACTTGTTGCCTCACCTCACTCACCCACAAAACTATAAGGCGGCCAAGGTCCGGAAACTTCCAAGAAAATGCCCTGAGCACCAAACTCTCCGTTGAGCTTCTCCACTGTATGCCTGAAAGCCCCGTGAGAACCCTTGGCAACCAGAAAGGCGCCGTTAAAGAATAACTCCTCCTCACGACCGGTAACATTCCTGCTGAGGAACTTATTTAAAGTGGAGCGGACACTATGGACCCTTAGCCAGCCATAAGCTTCTTCTCCTATTTGCCGGCTATAGTCCACGGCCCGTGACTCCAACTCTTCCTCCAACTTCTTCCTCAACAGGTAAGCCTTGCCCAATCCTGTGCCGCCCTGGCCCAACTTAGAGGAACACTCCCCGGAACTCAGGTATTCGTGCAGTTCCTCCCGGCGGTAGTAGCCTTTAACTCCCCATTCTTCATGACCGGTCAGAAATTTCAGGAGAGCCTGAAAGTGTTCCTGCTGTTTCTCCAAAATGTCCCTGACCCTTTCCTGGCTTTGGAAGATTGTCCCGAACTTCATGGGAACTATCGTCCGTTCCTGCATTATCTGCTGCAATAACTCCTGGTGTAGCCGCACCTTCTCCTCCAACCAGCGAAGGTCTTGCAGTTTCTCTTCCAGGACTGCCGCTCCGAATTGGCTCAAGGGAACCCTGCTTACCACCGCCCCAAGGCTTCCGCTGACTATTATCCGGACTCCCGGTTCTGCACTGATTCCGGTTAAGTCTGTATCAATGTCCCGGTCATTTTCACCGCAGAGGACAATCCCATAGAGATACCAGGCAAATTCCTCTTCAAGCGGGACTTTGACGAAGTCTGGCATGCTATTTCACCACTCCTTCCCGATATAGGCTAAGCTTTGTCCTGTTTTCGCAGTTCACGCAGCCTGGCGATGAGTTCCGCCTCCCGTTCTTCATATTCCTCAAGACTGATTTCATCCATTTCATACAATAGCTGCAGGTGTAACAGTCCCTTTTGCACCGTTACGGGGTCATTCACCTCTTCCTGTACCAGGTTATAGATTTCCCTGAAGACCATGCCTAAGAATCTGCCCGGCAGCAGCAGTAAATCATCAATCAGGAGCATCCCTATCACTCCATTTTCAGCTTCACATCCACAAAGTTGTACGGTGGCCAGGGTCCGCTGTATTTGTAGTCAAAGCCCTGGCGGTAGGTAAGATAAAACCGGTTTACCAGTTGGTCAAAGGCCCCTTCCCGTGCTTTATCCACCAGGAAGGAACCATTGAATACCATCCGTTCCCCTATGGGGTCATTAACCTTTACTTCTATTGCCCCTGGGGCTAATTCCCGAAATATCAGTTCCTTCCAAAGGGTTCTTTTCTGCTCAACTACCGATTCCACCAGTTGACCCAAGCGAATTTGCAAAGGATAGGCCAGATCCGGGTCAGTCCTGGCCAGTTCTTGTCTCAGCCGCTCAATCTCCGGCGAAGAACGGCAGATTTCCTCGCTGAAATTCTCCTTATTCCAGCTAACAGTTAACCCCAACTCGACCTTGTTGGCCAGTTTTGTCAGACAGCGTCGAAGTTCTGCATAGTTCTCCGCCAGTATCCGGATAACGTCCTCCCGCCCGGGCGCTACCATCCCGAATTGCATGGGTACTACAGTATGTGTGCGCAATGCCTCGGCAACCACCTTTTCATGGCAAAAAGCATTTTTGCGTATAGGGTCGTAAATCTCGTCCGGGACATCGCTGGTTACCATGGCGATATCCTGATAAACTATGGTGTAGACAATACCGCCCGGTTCTCCCATACCTATAGCCTCAAACTGTTTTTCCTCACCGCAGTCAATAACACAGTACAGGTATTTTCCTAAAGCTTTTTCCACTTACAGCACCCTTTCTGTCTTCAAACCGGTCTGCGAAAAATGTTCACCCCGAATTTGGAATTCTTCAAGCCCGCACAAATCTTCCGGTTGAAAGCAATTATTCACCTGAGCTGAAGAGAGAAATCCCCTGACTGCCAATAATCCTGCCTGTTGGCAGACCTGCTGAATCCCTGCACCGGAATATCCCTCCGTAACTCTGGCCAATTCTTCTATACAGACATCCGGAGCCAGAGGCTTATTCCGTAAATGTACTTGAAAAATTCCCCTTCTACCCTCCAGGTCCGGTAGCGGCAGGTTCAAAATGACATCAAACCTTCCCGGTCTCAGGAGCGCCGGGTCAATCATGTCTAAACGGTTAGTCGCAGCCAAAACCACAACTCCCTGAAGCTCCTCAACCCCATCCATTTCCGTTAGCAACTGGCTCAATACCCTTTCCACAGCCGGGTTTTCCCCGGAACCCCGGACAGGTACCAGAGCATCCAGTTCATCAAAGAACACTATCGAGGGTGCAACCTGCCTGGCCTTACGAAAAATCTCCCTGACCCCTTTCTCCGATTCTCCCAACCACTTGGACAACAAGGCTGGTCCTTTTACGGAGAGGAAATTCGCCCCGCTCTCCGTAGCAACGGCCTTGGCCAGCAAGGTCTTACCCGTACCGGGTGGTCCGGCAAGCAGAATACCCTTGGGTGCTCTGAGCCGTGCCCGCTCAAAGAGTTTGGCGTGCTTCAGCGGCCACTGAACAGCTTCCACCAAATGCTGTTTTACATCCTCCAGGCCGCCTACCTCATCCCAGCTTACTCTGGGCACTTCTACCGCTACCTCCCTGGTAGCCGATGGCTCCACCTCCTTCAATGCCGACAGGAAATCCTCCTGGCATATCTGTAGGTCCCAGAGCCGCTCCAGCACTCCTGAAATCTCTTCACCCCCGCTTATTCCCGGAAGCATCCTGCGTACACAGTTCATAGCCGCTTCCTGACACAGAGCCTGGAGATCAGCGCCCACGAAACCGTGGGTCTGGCCGGCCAGCTTCTCTAAATTCACATCCTTACCCAAAGGCATCCCACGGGTATGAATCTGCAGGATTTCCAGCCTGCCTTTCTGCCCCGGAACACCGATGGTTATTTCCCGGTCAAACCGTCCCGGCCGCCGCAGGGCCGGATCCAAAGCATTGGGGATATTGGTAGCGCCAATAATCACTACCTGGCCCCGGGGCTTCAAGCCGTCCATGAGGCCCAGGAGTTGGGCAACCACCCGTTTTTCTACCTCACCGTGAACTTCCTCCCGCTTGGGTGCAATAGCATCAAGTTCATCTAAAAAGATTATACTGGGAGCCTGAGCAGCAGCCTGCTCAAAGATTTCCCGCAGCCTGCCCTCACTCTCGCCGTAATATTTCCCCATAATTTCCGGCCCATTGATGTGGAAAAACCGGGCATCGCTTTCCCCCGCTACTGCTCTGGCAATCAGAGTTTTCCCTGTTCCGGGCGGTCCTGACAGAAGTACCCCTTTAGGGGCATCTATTCCCAGGCGTTCAAAGAGTTCCGGGTACTTCAGGGGCAGCTCAATCATCTCCCGGATTTTGCCCAGTTCCTGTTCAAGTCCACCGATCTCCTCGAAGATTACCTTCCCTTCTTTCCCGGAACCACCCTGCTGCACCTGGATGCGGATCCTGGTCTGGGCAGTAACAACTACAGCTCCCTGGGGATTAGTCTCCAGTACTTGAAATTCCTGACGATAGGCCCCCAGACTGCTTACTCTCACCCTGTCCCCGGCCACTACCGGGAGCCCCTCCATCAGGCGGCAGAGATTCCGGTCTGAGCGGGCCCATTGAGGCACCTGGTTGTTGGCCGTCAATAACACCTCCAATGCCGGATTGGCCTCAGCCTTCTTTAATTCTACCTTGTCACCCAGGCTTACCCGGGTATTTTCCCGTACAGTCCGGTCAGCCTGAAGAATTCCCTGTCCCCGGTTCTCGGCAAAAGCAGGGAGTACCCTGGCCGCAGTCACCCTTTTCCCCCAAATTTCCACAATTTCACCGGTGCTAACCTTCAACTCTTCCATCACGGCAGGGTCTACCCTGACCAGCCCCCTGCCTGCATCTCTGGGGGATAATTCAGCAACCCGCAGAGATATAGCCGGTTCACTCATGCTTTCACCCCTTTGTATCTACAGGAAAGAGATAACGGGCAAATTCCTTTAACTTGGGTATACCTTTAATTTCCTCACTGAACTGGGGAACCTGCTGCACCTTGCAGTCCGTGAATATTTTCCGGATGTTAGTTAGATAGACAGCCTGCTGCCGGTATCTGGACCGGCAAAAGACACAATTGGAATCGGCCGGCGAAACATTATTGACAATCAGCTTAGACATGGTGATACCATAACGCCGCAGGGAATCCTTGAGACGTTTGGTCTCTTCCACTGCCATGCTTTCAGGGATTGTTACCCCGGTAAACTGGCACTGTCCTGGATCAGTGATTACCTTACTTACTTTCTGAACCGCCTTTTTCATACTTAACAGCAGATCATCCTTGATTTCGGTGAGTTCCCGGCGAGCCAATTGGGACATGACCTGCCGGTATTTCCAGCGGACCTTAGCCAATGCCTTAATCCAATTATCCATCTCTGCCGGCAATGCTAATAACCGGAGGGTATGTCCGGTGGGAGCGGTATCCCAAATATAGACATCATACGCCTGTTTTTCCACGAAATCCAGGACTGTCTTCAAACCCATGATTTCATCTACTCCGGGAACGGTGAGAGAAACCAGTTGGTCCGCATCTTCTTGATCCAGGTACGTGCCTGTAGTCAGCAAATCCTGAAGCTCATTATGATACTTCTGCTTCAACTCCGTTAAGAGCCGGTCTGCCTGTAGTTCTACCATCTGGAGATTAGCGGCAACTTCCACGGGCTTTGTACCCTTATCCGGGCGTAAATCCAGAGAATCTGCCAGAGAGTGGGCGGGGTCAGTGGAAAACACCAGAGTGCGCAGGCCCAGACCAGCAAAGTGGACCGCAGTGGCTGCCGCGCAGGTGGTTTTTCCTACACCCCCTTTTCCGCTAAACATCAATAGCTTCATCCTGCTTACCCCCGGAGTTCAGCTGTTAGCTTGGTGAATTTGCATTCCAAAATACCATTTTTATATGAAGTGGCTAACGGGATGGTTTCCACATCAGCAGGCAAATTGATCACCTTCCGGTACTGGCGTTGAAGACCCTGGGCGTTTAATCTCAACGTTCCGGCCTCCACATCTGTGGTAATTCCTTCCTCAGTAACTCCAGGCACTTCCGCTACCACCACCAGATCG
>JAJZTU010000015.1:0-10300 GCA_021848765.1 Bacillota bacterium | reverse complement strand
CATCATAGATGTCCACAACCGGTTCCAGGACGCTGTCCCAGTTAGACCCTTCCTCCCGTAAGTTAAGGTTACCGAATTTATCGAGCTTTACGTCTCCCCCCGCCCCCAGGCGAACAGTTATCCCATACCTGCCTTGAACACCCCGGCCATTATGGTTGCCTAAAATGTCTCCGCTCTTGGTATAAGTGTCTTTCCCTTCCTCTGCCATATTGTGAACAAGGTCAATTAAATCCCCAAGTCCCTTGAGCAGACCTCCCAGGCCAAAATTCAGACCTTTAAATTCCGTCCCGTCATCTTTGCCAGAACTCACTGTATATTCGCCTCCTCCGGCAGTTAGTAAGTTTCAGGACTGCCCATCCCGCCAAGTTGACTGCGTACTTGTGGCTCCAATGCGGCAAGCTTGCTGTTTATCACCTTCAGCCGGCCATTTATTTGACCTATTCTGGTCTGCCACGTAATTTTTTCCGCCTCCAGCCGTTCCTTTTCTTTGGCCAGTAGAAACAGTTCAAAAAAAACCGACCGAACCCTGGCCGGTTGAGAAGGATGGGGAGGCGCTTTGTAGTTTTGGTCCAGCATATCCTACCTCCTTAAGCCCAGTTAGCAGTATTTGGCAATCTGCTTTTCAAGCACTCCTTTGATCTGTCCATTGCCTACTGTTTTCTTGAGAAGATGACGGGTTTGGGATGCCAGAATATCAAGGCAGGTTTGCCGGAAAAAAGCATTCTCCCCGTCCACCTGTCCGCTACCCAAGCCAACCACTTTAGCAATCATTATGCAACTGCGGATACTGGGACTATAGGGATTGCTGGCTAGCTCCCGGATGCCCCGCACCAGTCGTACCACCTTTACAGCTTCTTCTGACACTAAACCGGACTTTAAGGCCGTGATGGCTATCTCAGTATCCAGGTCATAAGGTTCCAATTCGATGGTAATCATTCTATCCCTTAGTGCGTCTTGAGTTTTATACACTCCGGCATATTCTTCAGGATTGCTGGTAAATATAGCCGAGAAATCAGGGTGCACCTTTAAGTACTGCTTAGCCTGAAGATACTTAGGGAGATCCAGGATTTTCTCTTCCAGAATGGATAAGAGTTCATTATTGGCCTCAGGCCGGGACCGGGTGAACTCATCATAGATCAGGGTCATACCCTCCCTGCAGGCCCTGGTTATCCGTCCGTCAGACCACTGTTTTTCCCAACTTTCTTCCAGTCTATGGACGTTACTGACATAGTTATCAATTAACCGCCTTTTCTTAAATCCATAGTTACCGCCAATTAAATCTGAGCTGGAAAACTCATCGTCCCCATGGAGGAGGATCACCTGACGACCAAGCATTCTGGCAAGATGCATGGCCAAACTGGTCTTTCCTGTCCCGGAGGGTCCGGATAGATGGACCGGAAACCCCGCCTGGAGATAACCCAGAGCTCTCCGGATAATGCTTTTGACATATTCTGTTTCCACAAACCTACTACCATCCGGTAGTTCAAACACTCCTGTCAGCTCCTTTTCCACAGTCTCCCTCCTTGTAGTTCCCATGCTACCTTCTGTAGCTCTGACAAGCCGCACTAGATTCAAGAGGCAGGTATTTCATCCCGTTCCCGGAGACCAACCCGCCCGAAACCCAGGATCTCTAAATTGTCGTCCAATTCTACTTCATAGGTTGCCAGCAGGTCATCCTTGGCCCGCACACGCATATATTCGTCTTCTTCAATAACTTCTATCAAAACCTTCCAACCGTTTTCTGTTTTGCTGACGCTGATTACTTCCCCGGGCCGCTTTAGCTCCTCTGTAAAGAATTTGTTCACCGTAGTCACAACGGCGCTTATTTTCATGAATTTCCCTCCCGTCTACTCGTTAAGCAATATGGAAAGGGCCAAGTTTTAGTTTCCGGGAGGATGACTAAAAGCTGGCCGCTTTCCATAACCCTTAGTCCTTATGAGACTCTAAAATCTTCATGGTTTCTACCCAAATATTATGAATTTCTGCTCTGATAGCCTGCTGCTCGGTCAGGAACTGTTTTACTTCTTTCTCCCTTTCAGTCCGTACAATGAATAAGAACTCTTCTAACAGGGCAACCATTCGCTCTCTTTCCTCTTTGTACTGCTTAAGCAGATCCTCGACTTCCTGTTTTAACTTCTTAAGAAAGTCAATCCGCTCTTTTTGGTTATCGATGAGCCACTGGCAAAAGCGCTTAAAATCATCAACCTCGGACATGGGTAAACTCCCCCTTAGGTTGCACATGAAAAAGCCTGGTCCGGGACATTTCCCAGTCCACAACTTCTCTCACGCCAAGTTCACTACGTACTTATCAGTTTAGAACCTGCCTTTTGAATCAGCTTTAATTGGTTTGCCTAAGCACATATAGGGGGGTGCGGAGGGACACACCTAAAAACTATTGGTATGTCCCTAACACAGTCCTCCCGGATTCGGTCTAGGCAATTTTGGTCAGGCCAACAGCGCTGGCATACTTAAGCCAAGTCTCAACACTGGCCACCACAACCCGAGCTTCCACGGCCAGCAATTCGATACCTACCAGGGAAACCCGAACATAAGCATCGATAACTACGCCTTTTTCAAGAATCCGGTCAATTACCGCGGCCAAACTTGCCCCATCGGTGCTCTTCTCGATTGCCATACAGAGACCCTCCTTTTTGTTTTCTCGCCTGGGATTTGTTGTTTTTTCCCATGGGAAACCGTCATTATCCCGGTTTCTGCTACATCTTATGAGAGTACAAAAAGATTGGTGTATAGCTAACAGCAATTTTTTACCACTCCCGGACGGCTTCACTGTTGCATGAAGTTCTACCTTCGACCGGTCGTCTAACCCGGGGAAGGTTACCTAATGGGGCACCAGTAAAAAAGCACCCCACCTGTCAGACAGGTAGAGTGCTTTTATGAAGCTTATTATTGATTCTACGAACTACTTAAGTGCAAATACACTTGCCGCAGCCTCGGCCAGGCCGGTGAGGGGTGCAGGATAGATACCTAAGAAGATGGTAACCACCATGGACACAATCAGCACCAGCTTCAGGCTGCCTGGAATTTCAATGGGGCTGGGGTCTGCGGCCTCACCCATGTACATGGACTTGGCAACGCTGAGATAGTAGTATACGGACACCATACTCATAATCAGACCCACCAGGGCCAGCCATAACTTGCCTTGAGCCACAATGGCCGAGAACAGGAATAACTTACCGGCAAATCCCGCCAAAGGAGGAATTCCGGCCATGGACAGGAGACACACTAACATTA
The DNA here is from genome assembly GCA_021848765.1 of Bacillota bacterium. Classification (GTDB taxonomy): domain Bacteria; phylum Bacillota; order Carboxydocellales; family JAJZTU01; genus JAJZTU01. Next base: position 7,048 of record JAJZTU010000015.1, on the reverse strand, counting down.
CAGCCGCCATGAGGGGGTTCCTCTGGCTCAAACCGGCCATATCCTTGATTTCATCACTGCCGGTGGCATTGGAGAAACCAATGGCCACAGTAAAGGCTCCAATGGTAGCGAAGACATAAATCATCAGGTAAAAAGCCAGACCCTTGATACCGGCGTTAGTACCCGCAACCATACCGGTTAGGATGTAGCCGGCCTGGGCTACCCCGGAGAAGGCCAGCATTCGCTTGATATTGGTTTGGGGAATGGCAATCAGGTTCCCGATAATCATGGACAGAGCGGACAGCCCGGCAAAGAGGGCAATCCAGATTTCTTGAATCTGGGGCATGCCACCCATGAATATGCGGACAAAGGCGGCGAAAGCTGCAGCCTTGGAACCTACGGCCAGATAGGAGGTTACAGGAGTGGGAGCGCCTTCATATACGTCAGGAGACCACATATGGAAAGGTACTGCCGAAATCTTGAACCCAAATCCGCCTACCAGGAACATCAGCCCGAGGATGAGGGCCGGAGAAATCTGCCCGGCTTGAATGGTGGAAACCAGTTCGGAGATTACCGTAGTCTTGGCTACCCCATAGAGCATACTGAGACCGTAAAGGAGAATAGCTGAGGACATGGCGCCCAGCAGGACATACTTGATTCCGGCCTCAGCAGACTTGCTGTCACCCCGTTTGAAGGCAGTGAGGACAAAGAAGGTGATGGTCATCAGTTCCAGGCCCAGGTATAAGCTGATCAGGTCACCGGCGCCCACCATTACGACCATGCCCAGGGTTGCGAAAACCAGCAGGGAGTAATACTCACCCCGGTAACTCTCCAGCTTCTCCACATAAGGAATGGAAGCCAGGGCAACCAGGACTCCGGCCACGAGGGCCAACTGTTTGAAAAAGTTCCCAAAATCATCGATGAGATACATGCCGCCGATGATCTCCTTGTTAACTCCATTGAAAGCAAAGCTGATGGCAAAGATAATCGCCAGGCCTGCAGCAGTAAGGTAGCCAAAACCTTTCCGCTGGTCACCGGGAACTACCAGGCTCAGGACCAGCAAGCCCAAGGCCAGCCCGGCGGTGAGCATTTCAATTGTGAGCAGTGAGTAATCGATATTCATTTATAAGTTCCCCCCAATCTTGCTGGCGGCTTCGAGCACAGGACCGATGTGGGTCATCAGTGGCTCTACGCCGTTATTAATCATATCCATGAGGAGGAAGGGGAACATTCCACCCACTATGAGTACAAAGCCCAGGACCACCAGGGGCACCATTTCAGGTACATTGGCATCAGGCAGCCAATCGTACTCTTCTCTTCTGGGTCCGAAGAGGGTGTTAGCCAGCAGCCGCAGGGTGTAAAGGGCGGTAATGATAATACCGGAAATAGCCAGAACGGCGGCAACCATTACTGCGGGATTACCCTGAGCAGCCTTCCAGGTACCGATGAAAATGGTGAATTCAGGCACGAAGCTTACCAGGCCGGGTAGGCCCAGGGAGGCCATACCTGCCAGCATAAAGCCGGTGGCTATCCGGGGAATCTGGTGGGCCAATCCTCCCAGGTCAGGAATGCTCCGGACATGGGTCTTATCGTAAACATATCCGATCATGCTAAAGAAGAGGGCTGACATGACCCCGTGGGCAAACATGTTGGCCACAGCGCCGTTAACTCCGATGATATTCAGAGAGGCCACACCAATCAAGACATAACCCATGTGGCTTACTGAAGAGTATCCGACAACATATTTCAGGTCTTTCTGGGCCAAAGCAATCAGCGCCGCATAAGCAACGTTCATTACCGCCAGGCCGATAATCCAGGGAGCCCAGAACTTAGCGCCTACCGGCAGAATGAAGAGCCCGATGCGGATTAGACCGTATCCACCGATTTTCTTCAGGACACCGGCGTGAATCATGGATACCGCAGTCGGAGCGCCGGCGTAGCCGTCGGGTGACCAGGAGTGGAAGGGCCACATGGAAAGCAGGGACGTAAAACCAAGGGCCATCAAGGCAAAAGTGACAATCTGGAACTTGTCGTCAAACTTGACTTGGGCCAGTTGAGAAATTTCGAAACTCCAGTTTCCGGTCAGGCCCTGGGATTTGACCACCAAGGCAATCAGACCGGCCAGGAGGAAAGCCGAACCAATCAGCAGGTAGATGGTCAGTTTCATACCGGCATACTCTTTGGAAACCCGCTTGGTACTACCCCAAATTAATACCATGATGTAGATGGGGATTACCACTACTTCATAGAACAGGAAGAAGATGAACAAATCCTGGGCCACGAAGGTTCCCATAACTCCGGCAATCAGGATGAGCAGCAGGATGAAAAACTCCTTGGGCCGCTTTTCGATGTTCCAGGAAGCATAAATTGCCGAGAAGCCAATCAGGGCTGTCAGTAGGGCCATGGGAAGGCTTATCCCGTCCACACCCATGGAGTAGTTAATCCCAAAATCGGGCAGCCAGGAGATAAATTCGGTAAACTGGAGACCACCGGCAGCTTGGTCATAAGCAAAGTATACGTACAGGCAAATCGCCAGAGAAGCGAAGGTGGCTACAGCGGCAACGCTCTTAATGGTCTTGTGCTCATCTTTCGGGATGAACACGATAATCAGAGCGCCGATAATGGGAGCGAGAAACAGTGCTGTTAACAGACCCATGCTAGTTGCCACCTCCCAACACGATCATTGCAGCTGCAGGACTCTTGAAGTACATGTACAGTACCAGTACCACCACAGCAGCAAAGAGGATCAGCGCATAGTTCTGCAGGCGGCCGGTCTGGGTATGACGCAGCACAGCACCGGCTTCCTTGGTAAAGAAGCCCAGGCCGTTGACAATACCGTCCACCACATAAATATCCACCCAATAAAGCAGGCGGCCTAAACCGTCTACAATGGTATGATTAATCCACAGGTAGAATTCATCTATAAAGTACTTATTAAAGGACAGGGTATACAGGGGACCGGCAGCCTTACCTACTGCTTCGTAGGAGATAATCTTTTTCCAGTACATAGCTGCGGCTAAGGCAATCCCACCTACTGCTGCAGTGGTAGCGGTGGCAATCATCCACGCCGGGGCATGGCCTGCTTCATGTTCACCCAGCCGGATGTAATAACCCCAACCGTGCTCAGGCAGAGCTACCCAACCGCCTACGACGGACAGGAAGGCCAGCACAAACAGGGGAAGGAGCATGCTGAATGGAGATTCGTGGGGGTGGTTTTCAGCCTTTTCTTCACCAAAAAAGGTGAGGAAAATCATCCGCCACATGTAGAATGCGGTCATAGCGGCGGTAATTACAGCCAGCCAGAACAAACCGGTGTGTCCGGTATTAAAGGCTTCCAAAAGGATCTCGTCCTTGCTGTAGAAGCCTGCAAAAGGCCAGATACCGGCAATGGCCAGGCCACCGATGACAAAGGTCCAGGCGGTATAGGGCATTTTCTTCCTGAGCCCGCCAAAGTCCCAAACATTAACCTTTCCGTGCATAGCATGCAGGACACTACCGGCGCCAAGGAACATCAGGGCTTTGAAGAAAGCGTGGGTAAACAGTTGGAACATACTGGCGGTGAGGCTTCCCACCCCCAGGGCCATTATCATATAGCCTAACTGTGATACCGTGGAGTAGGCCAGAATCCGCTTCATCTCAATCTGGGTTAAGGCAATGGTGGCAGCAAAGAACGCTGTGAACCCTCCTACATAGGCTACTACTTCAGCGGCGGTGGTAGCGGTCTTGTACAGGAACAGGGTCCGGCCCACCAGGTATACCCCGGCCACAACCATTGTAGCGGCGTGGATCAGGGCAGATACAGGAGTGGGGCCCTCCATGGCATCAGGCAGCCATACATGCAGTGGGAACTGTCCGGACTTACCGACAGGCCCAATGAACAACAGAATGGCAATCAGGTTCAAAGTACCTAAGGTAATGCCATAATCTGCATATTTGGGAACGATTTCAGCAAGTTCGGTGAAGTTAAGGGTACCGAACACAATCTGCAGGAACAGGATCCCCAGCAGCATGCCGAAGTCCCCAATCCGGGTGGTCATAAAGGCCTTTTTGGCTGCCTCCCGGGCAGAGACCTTAAAGTAGTAGTAACCTATCAGGAGGTAAGAGCACAGACCCACCAGTTCCCAGAAAACAAACATCTGCAGGAGATTAGTGGCAATTACCAGTCCCAGCATGGATGCGGCAAAGAGGGACAGGTAAGCGAAGAACCTGGAGAAACCGGGGTCACCGTGCATATAGCCCAGAGAATAAATCTGCACCAAGGAGGCTACCAGGGTAACCACAAACAGCATCATGGAGGATACCGGGTCGAGCTTGACTCCCATGGAGATTTCCAGCCCGGGCATACTAAACCAGCGGGCGCTATACTCAAAGGATTTCTCGATAAATTCCTCACCGGCTCCGAAGATGCCCACCGCTACCAGAATTGCCAGTACGAAGGATGTGAGAATACAGGCAATGGAAATAAAGGCACTGAGCTTCTCCGACCTTTTAGTGATCAGGCCGATGAGAACAAAGGAGAGGAAAGGCAAGAATGGTATTAACCATGCCTTTTGCATCGCAAATTCAATCATGCGTTTTCAGCACCTACCTTCATAAGTAGATATACCTTACCGATTCAACTAATTTAAGCAGGTATTGTTTACCACTTTAACCAGTCGAAGTCGTCCAATTCCACGGAAAGGCGATCCCTGTAAATAGCAATAACGATGGCCAGCCCTACAGCCACTTCGGCGGCTGCCACAATGATGGTAAACACGGCAAAAACCTGACCCGCGATGTAATCAGGGGTTAGATAGCGGGAAAAGGCCACCAGGTTAATGTTTACAGCGTTTAACATCAATTCGATGGACATCAGCACAGCCACAGCGTTACGCTTGGTGAGGGCTCCGTAGAGACCAATGCAAAAGAGCAGTGCTCCTAAGACTAAGAAATGTCCTAAGCCGATCATTTGGAGTTCTTCACCTCTTTCGCGATAACGATAGCACCCAGCATGGCTACAGTCAGGAGAATTGCAGCCGTTTCAAAGGGTACCACGAAATCAGTCAGCATTAACGTAGCAAGGATACCGACAGAATCTTCGGGTCCGGCAGCAGCTAAAGGACCCCAGTTAGTTTGGCCAAGGAGGGCATAAATTACAGCAAAAACTCCGGCCACTACAAACAGGGCAGGCCACTTTTGCCGGTTAGCCAAGTTGCTCTCCCGGATATCCCCTCTCTTGGTAAGCATTACACCAAAGGCCACCAGGATCGCTACTGCTCCGGCGTAAACCAGAATCTGCACAGCGGCAATAAAATCGGCCTGGAGGAGAACATAGATACCCGCTACCCCTACAAAAGCCAGAATCAGCAGCAGGGCGCTGTGAACGAGATTTTTCTTCAGGACTACCCCAAGGGCAGCCAGAACTGTCACAGCAGAGAAAACATAAAAGGCTACTGTAAATACAGCATCACTCATTAACTCATTTCACCCCTTACTCTTCTGCAGCTTGCCCCGCACCAGACTCCTGGGGCCGGGGGTTGCTCCGGTAGTACCGGGCCATCATATCCCAGTTGCAGTCCTCCCGGGTATACACTGCATTCTCAAACTCGGGGCTGAAGAGAATAGCGCTGGTAGGACATGCTTCCACACACAGTCCGCAGAACAGACAGCGTTCCAGGAACATCTTGTAACCGGTCAGTTTACGTTTATTATTTTCGTCTTTTTCAGTATCAATTTTAATGACCTTGTTAGGGCAGGCATTACCACACAGCCCACAGGCAATACACTTCGGCACATCCAGGACAAAGGAGCCATGGGAACGGGGGGGAAGCTTGGGCTTTTCCTCAGGATATAACTCGGTAACTGCTCCACCGGTAAAGTGCTTGCCGAAGTGCTTGATAGTGATTCCCAAACCGGTCAATAGGCCTTTTCCGAACATCTTATCACCATCCCATCCACTGGTAGATTTTGATTCCGATACCGGTAACCAGGATGTTTACCAGGGAAACAGGAATCAAGACCTTCCAGCCGAAGTGCATTAAGTGGTCGATCCTCACCCGGGGGAAAGTCCACCTGGTCCACATGAACAGCATAATCATAAAATAGACCTTAAGGACAAACCAGACATAGGTGGGGATTGGCAGAAAGCCCAGGCCGGGTATGGGGTTCCAGCCACCCAGGAACATAGTGGTAGCAATAGAACAAACCGCTACCAGGTTGGCATACTCAGCCAGGAAGAACAAAGCCCAACGCATACCGCTATACTCGGTGTACGGGCCGGCTACTATTTCCTGCTCCCCTTCCGGCATGTCGAAGGGTCCCCGGTTAAGCTCAGCGTGACCGGCAATAAAGTAAACCAGGAAGGCCAGGAACTGGGGCAGGATAAACCATACTTTAGTCTGGGCAGCGACGATGGCGGACATTTTCATCGACCCGGTAAGCATGACCACCCCTACCAGTGAAAATACCAGGGGAATCTCATAACTGACCATTTGGGCCACAGAGCGCATACCACCAATGAGAGAATACTTGTTGTTAGAACCCCAGCCTGCCATGAGGAAAGCGAGGGTAGCAGTCGAGGCAACTGCAACGAAATAGAAAATTCCAATATTCAGGTCTGAAATAATCATGCCTTCACCAAAGGGAATTACCGCAAACACCAGGATAGCAGGTATAAAGATTAGATAGGCAGCAATCTTAAATACCCATTTGTCGACAGCCTTAGGAATAATATCTTCCTTTGACAATAGCTTCAGGGAGTCAAAAATGGTTTGGAAGACCCCTTTAGGACCCCAACGGTTGGGACCATAACGCTGTTGAAAGAACGCTGCTGCTTTACGCTCCAATAACACCAGAATTAAGGCGTTAAGGAGAATAAAAACGAGGGCTCCAACAGTCCCAAAGACATCCATAACCACTTCAATTACATCAGGTGATGCACCTACTCCCTCAAGCCATTGGCGCAGCCAATTGGCCAGTAGAACAAAGAGATTAATATTTTCCATGCATCTTCTCCCCTATACAATCCGAATTTTGCCGGCTACCGGTCCACTTCACCCAACACGATATCGATAGAAGCCAAAATCAAAAC
>JAJZTU010000297.1 GCA_021848765.1 Bacillota bacterium | reverse complement strand
GACCGGTATTAGCGCCCTAATTGACGGCACAGCCGAATTAGCCAATGCCTCCAGGAAGATGAAAGACGAAGAGATTGATGAAGCCAGGAGTAAAGGGATAGAACCACAAGAGTTTGAAATTGCCTTGGATGCGATAGCTATAATCATTAATCCTCAAAATCCGGTCAAGTCATTAAGCCAGGAGCAGTTAAAGGACATCTTTTCCGGCAAAATAAAGAACTGGAAAGAGGTCGGTGGTAAGGATGGGCCAATTATCCCGGTAAGCAGGGAGTCAAATTCCGGGACTTATGTGTATTTCAAGGAACACATCCTGGAGGACCTGGAGTACTCCCCGGATGCCAGGCTGATGCCAACCTCCAAGGCCCTTGTTGAGGAGGTGGCCAAGATCCCCGGGGCCATTAGTTATGTTGGTATGGCTTATGCCAAAAACGGGTCGGTGAAAAGGGTGCCTGTGGCAAAAGATTCCCGGGGTCAGGCTTATGAACCCAGTGAAGAAAATGTGCTCAAAGGGGTATACCCTATTGCCAGGCCGCTGCAAGTATATACAAACGGGGAGCCTGCAGGAGTTATTAAGGAGTTTGTGGATTTTATGCTCAGCTCCGGCGGTCAGAAGATTGTGGAGCAAACCGGCTATACGCCAATTAGAAAATAACAAATTGATCGTAAATAAAGAATAGCGCCGTAAGCCAATTGATTACGGCGCTGTTTACATAGTACACTTGATCCGGGCGGTAAATTTATGGTCATTTGGAATACTTAAATCATCACAGAACCTGTTATTGTTCCGGTTTACAGCATATGGGGAGGCAATTTTTATCCGGGCAAGCAATGGTAGCTACAGCTGATTCATTAAGTGGGAGTGGTGGGAAAGCCGGACGGGCCAGATAGTATCCTTGCCCTAAGGTGATGCCTAAGTTGATAAGAGTTTCCAGTTCCCGGGGAGTTTCAATCCCTTCGGCAATGATTTGGCAGTTAACCTTTTGAGCAAAGGTTACAAATGTCTCTAATAGGGCTCTCTTCACAGTATCGGTGTCTACATTTCTTACCAGGGACATGTCCATTTTGATATAATCAGGGTGTAATTCGACAATGGATTGGAGGCTGGAATAACCGGCGCCGGCATCGTCAACAGCAATCAAGTAACCCTGGTCCCGGTAGTGTTTCAGCGACTTGCGAAAGGTAGAAAAGTCCTGGATGGAGCGCCGTTCTGTAAGTTCAAAAACTATATTGGCAGGAGTTAATCCCAGTGATTCCAGGATCGCCTTAGTTTCACCTTTTACAAAATGTGGGTCATTAATGGTCTGAGGGTCAATGTTAAGAAAAAGTTGTTGTTGGCCAAGGTTAGGCATACCCTGAAGAGCTAAATGGCGACAGGTACGCTCCAGAGTATAGAGCATACCCACTTCCTCGGCGAAGGAAAATAGCGCCAAAGGTGAAGAAAAGTAGCTGTCAGCGGGGCCTCTGGTCAGAGCTTCCCACCCCACGGTATTAGCATTGTCCAGGGATACTATGGGTTGGTATTCAATGCGCAACCGGTGCTCTTTAATGATATGCTGAAAATCATGGAGGAGTTGCCGGTTGTGGGCAGCAGGAGAATCCTTCGGAGAATTGTAAATAAAAAAACTACTTTTGTCAGGGCTAAAGAGCAACCAGGAGGTGACAGTATTTATTAATTGAGTGGCAAGATTAGTCATTGTATCCGCTCCTATCAATTTCGACATTTTCCACCTTTTTCTCTAACCTTATTTTAGCACTGCTTTTGGACTCAATGGTTATGCCCAGGTTAAAGACAGGTTAATAATAATTATTTTAGAACCAAATAGCAATATTTATTATTTGTTTAATGGAGGAGAAAACAGTGGAGCAAGAAATCCGGATAATTCCTACATGCTGCAATGCCTGTGGCGGGCAAACAGGAGTCTTGGCCCATGTAAAAGCCGGCAAAGTGGTTAAATTGGAGCCTAATTCCGAAAACCCTATCGGAGTTGCTAATACCTATGAGGAGTTCATAACGGAAAAAACCAGGGGAGCCAGGATGTGTCCCAAGGGCCTTTGTGCGATTAAGCAGCTTGATGACCCGGACCGGCTAACCAGACCTCGACGGCGAAAAGGAGAAAATGCTTGGGAGGAACTTGGTTGGGATGACGCCCTGGACCTGGCGGCGGAGAAACTGGCTAAACTTAAGGCAGATTATGGCCCGGAGGCTCTGCTGTGGTTTAGTGAAGATCATTCCTTTACTCATATTCAGCAAGATTTTTGCCTGGCCTTCGGCACACCTAATTACCTGAATCACTCTAACCTCTGTGATGCTGCCAGAAAAGCAGGGTTCAAATTAACCTTGGGAGATGAAAGGCCTATTGCTGATATAGCCAAGGCCAAATATATCCTTGCTTTTGGTTGGAATCCCCTGGCCGCAACTAAGTGGGCCTATCTGCCGGCGGCCTTTATGAAAGCCATAGAAGGAGGAGCGAAGCTGGTAGTTATTGATCCGGTATTCACTGCCACCGCAGCCAAAGCTACAGAATGGGTACCCATCCGGCCTGGCACTGATGGTGTACTCGCCTTGGCTATGGGGCATGTGATAGTGGAAGAGCAGCTTTATGATCAGAGTTTTATCGAGAACTGGTCGGTAGGCTTCCCTCAATATCAAGAATTTGTGGCTGACAAGACACCCCGGTGGGCGGAAGAGATCACCGGCATTCCGGCAGCGACTATTGTACGCTTAGCCCGGGAATTGGCAGGAACCAAGCCTGCTGTTGCCGATGCCTGGAGCGGAGTATCCCACTATGCTAACGGGACTGAGGCTTCCAGGGCCATTGCCATGCTGCTGGGCCTTACCGGGCAGATTGACGGGCCGGGGATGATGCTGTTACCGGAAAGAATTCAACCCGGGCATCGGGCGCCTTTAGCAGAGTGGCCCCGGATTTTGGCTCCCCGGGTAGATGGTTTGGGGACCAAATATCCTTTTGCGCATAAGTCCGGCGTTTATGTGGAGGCCCGGGAAGCCATGTTAACCGGTCATCCCTATCAACCCAAGGGAGCAGTTTTTGTATTTCAGAACTTTGTCATGTCCATGCCGAATATTAATAAAAGCGCCAAAGCTCTTAAAAACATGGATTTTGTTATGGTCATTGACCCTTATATGTCGGAGACTGCTCTGGAGGCGGACCTGGTGATCCCTGGGACCCACTTTCTTGAGCGTTATGATTTAACCGCCAACTGGGTAGCCTTTCCCTCTATCTCGCTTCGGCAGCCGGTGGTGGAGCCCCGGGAGGGGGTAAGGCCTGAGTATGAATTTATCATGGCTTTAGCCAACAGGATGGGTTTGCCTGGTTTTAATCCGGGTTACCAAACTTTACTGGATGCTGAACTTAAAAGCAGCATTGGTTTGGGACTTGAAGAACTAAAAGCCCTGCCGGGAGCGGTTTGGAACCAGGGTCCAACCCGGTATTACAAATACCGTGAGAAGGGTTTTGCTACACCTTCCGGAAAGTTCGAATTTGCTTCTCAAAGTATGCAAGAGGTTGGTCTATCCCCGCTCCCTGACTTATCTGACCTGGAACCACCCGGTAATGCGGAGTATCCCCTGGCGGTCATTAATTGGAAATGCAGTGAACACACGCACAGCAGGACCCATAATAACCCGTGGCTCATGGAGATGGAGGGAGGCAATCCCTTATATATGCATACTCAAAGGGCTGCAATGTTGGGGCTGAAGGATGGCGACAGGGTAGTCGTAGAATCCCGTTTTGACAGCAGGGAAGCTGTTTTGAAGGTAACTCCGGAAATTCATCCCCAGGTGGTAGGGATGAGCCACGGTTTTGGCCACTGGGGATTGGGCCGGGTAGCCAGGGATAAGGGTACTGCAGTTAACCACTTCTATGAAGGCAAGGCGGATAAGATATCGGGACAGGCCATCTTAAAAGAAGGCTGGGTCAAAGTCTGCAAAGTGGAGGATAAAGATGGCCGGAATAGTCTTTAATCAAGAGCGTTGTATTGGTTGCCGGGCTTGTGAAGGGGCCTGTAAACAGGCAAATAATCTACCGGTTGGCGTTCGCTGGCGGGTTATAAACATGAATGTTGAAGGAAATTACCCTGACCTGAAGAAACTATATCAACAATCAGTTTGCCGGCACTGTGCCAAACCCAAGTGCTGTGCGGTCTGTCCGGCAGGAGCAATATGGAAAGAGGAAGCAAGCGGGATTGTCCTGGTAGATGCGGAAAGGTGCAGCGGCTGCAGGGAGTGTATAAAGGCCTGTCCATTTGAC
>JAJZTU010000296.1 GCA_021848765.1 Bacillota bacterium | reverse complement strand
GGGATCGATATTGGCATAAGTTCCTACCGCCCCGGAAATCATACCCACACTTACTGTGTCAATTGCGCTTTCCATCCGTTTGATACTGCGGTCTACTTCCGCCACCCAAAGCAGCATTTTCAGTCCAAAGGTGATGGGTTCAGCATGAATGCCGTGAGTCCGGCCAATCATAGGGGTCATCCGGTATTCCCGGGCTTTTTCCACCAATACTTCCCGAAGTCTGCGGAGCTGATTTAGAATAAGTTCTCCTGCCTCCTTCATCTGAATGGCGGTAGCAGTGTCCAGGACATCAGATGAAGTCATCCCCAAATGAATGTACCGGGATTCCTCACCCACATATTCAGCAACACAAGTGAGGAAGGCAATCACATCATGATTTACCACTTCCTCAATTTCATTAATGCGGTCTACATTGAAGTTAGCCTTTTCCTTGATGACCTTAACAGCCTCAGCAGGAATCTTACCCAGTTCGGCCATGGCTTCACAGGCTGCAATCTCGATATCCAGCCACTTCTGGAAGCGGTTCTGCGCTTCCCAAATTCTCCCCATCTCCGGCAGTGTATAACGCTCGATCAAACCTATCCCCTCCATGTAATACGCTTTTTAATTCCGGTAATTACTTTTTCCCCTTTATGGCTAGATAACCCGCAATCCCCAGCTGCTGCAGTTTGGCATCTTTGGCCTCCACTTCAGCTTCCAACTGCTTTTTATACCCCTTGAGTTTCTCCCGCAATTCAGGAAAATGGATACTCAAGATTTGAGCTGCCAGAATTCCGGCATTTTTCGCGTTATTGATACCCACAGCCGCCACCGGCACCCCGGGAGGCATCTGGACTATGGAATACAGTGCATCCACACCGTCCAGGGTGACATTAAAAATCGGCACCCCAATGACCGGCAGCGGCGTTACGGCGGCAATTACCCCCGGCAGGTGGGCGGCAACCCCGGCGCCGGCAATAATTACCCGGATTCCTCTCTCCTCCGCAGTTGTAGCATACTTGTGGACCTTTTCCGGCGCTCTGTGGGCAGAAGCCACAATAACATCATAGCCTACTTCAAAGTGGTCGAGAATATCCGCGGCGCCCTTCATGACCGCCAGATCGGAGTCACTGCCCATAATAATTCCCACTAATGGCTTTGACACTCCTGATAACCTCCTTAAGGTTGAAAATAAAAACCCAAGTAAGCGGACCAATGTCTACATACTTGGGTTTTTCTGAACAAAGCATCATTCCCCTCCCAGGAAAATACATACTATTATCTTAGCAAAGCTTGGCACATCAGTCAAGGCAAAAACACGAACATTTTTCACAACATAAGTGTTAAATATTCGTAATCAAGGCCTATTTAAAATAACCTACCCCGGCTGCAAAGATTTTTTGGTCTTTTTCTCCCGGAACGTTGATTGCAACATATTGGCCAATCCTCTCCGAGTGCCCCATCTTGCCTAATACTCTACCGTCAGGGCTGGTAATTCCCTCGATGGCATGCAGCGAGCCATTGGGGTTAAAGGCAATGTCGTAGGTTGGGTTGCCCTCAAAATCCACATACTGGGTGGCAACCTGGCCTTTCGCAATCATTCGCTCAATTACTTCTTCATTGGCCACAAACCTGCCTTCGCCGTGGGAAACTGCAATAGTGTGAACATCTCCAACCTGAACATTGCTAAACCATGGTGACAGGTTGGAAACCACCTTGGTTTGCACCATGCAGGAAACATGTCGTGCTATGGCATTATGGGTAAGGGTAGGACAGTCTTCAGTTATATCCCTGATTTCCCCGTAAGGCACCAGGCCCAGTTTAATCAAAGCCTGGAAGCCGTTGCAGATGCCCAGCATCAGGCCATCCCTTTGTTTTAACAGCTTCATCACGGCTTCTTTAACCCAGGGGTTTCTAAAGGCTGTGGCTATAAACTTTCCGGAACCGTCCGGCTCATCTCCGCCGCTAAAGCCCCCGGGGAGCATGATGATTTGCGAGCTTTCGATTCCTTTAACCAGAGCATCGATGGACCGCTCAATCTCTGCCGCGGACAGGTTTCTGATTACCAGAGTCTCTACTACTCCTCCCGCTTTTTCAAAGGCCCGGGCAGTATCGTATTCACAGTTTGTCCCCGGGAAGACCGGGATAAAGATCCTGGGCTTGGCCACAGTACCGGCCGGTTTGATGGTGTTTTTCCGTTCAAAACATACAGCCTTGGGCTTTTCCGCAATGCTTTCCGTTCTGGTGGGGAAAACCTTTTCCAAAGGCCTCTCCCAGGCGGCAAAAGCAGTTTCCAGATCAAGCTCTGTACCATTTACGGCAATAGCTGCTTTAGCTTGGGTATGCCCAAGCACTTGATATTCTACCGGGCCAAAAACTGCATTTAAGTCCGCCTTAGCATCCATTTCTACAATAATGGAACCATAATCAGGGGTAAACAAGCTCCTTGGCTCAACCTGTTCACTAAACACCATACCGATTTTGTTCCCAAAGCACATTTTACTTATTGCCTCCGCAAGCCCGCCAATTTTGACGGTATGAGCGGCCCAGACCATGCCTGCTTGAATTAGTTCAGTTACTTTGGCAAAATTGTTTGCTAAACGCGCAAAATCAGGCAGTTCATTTTCGTCCCGGACCATTGGAATTAGCACTACTTTGCTGTTATCCCGCTTAAATTCAGGGGAGACCACCTTGCCCACATCCAGGACATCCACAGCAAATGCAACCAGAGTCGGGGGTACGTTTAGCTCCTTAAAGGTGCCTGACATGCTGTCCTTACCGCCTATGGCAGGGATACCCAATTGCTTTTGGGCGTAATAAGCTCCCAGCAGGGCGCTAAACGGTTTGCCCCATCTGGTCGAGTCTCTGCCCAGTTTCTCAAAATACTCCTGCAGGGTAAGCCGCACATTTTGGTAGTTTCCACCTGTGGCAACTACTTTGGCCACTGCCTCGATAACCGCATACAAAGCCCCGTGGAAAGGACTCCATTTAGCCAGTTTGGGATTATACCCATAAGTCATCACCGTACCGGTTGCTGTATCGCCTGTGAGTACGGGAATCTTGGCTACCATGCCTTCTGCCGGTGTAACCTGATATTTTCCTCCAAAAGGCATTAGCACTGTCCCGGCGCCGATGCTGCTGTCAAATCTTTCGACCATTCCTTTTTGGCTGCACACATTCAGGTCTTGCAGGCTGGCTAACCAGGCTGCCTTTAGGTCCGGTAATACTTCTTCTACCTTGGCAGGTATGGTGTCAAAGTAATTTTGGTTTTCCGCCGGCGCTGTTACTGCAACCTGGGTAGTCTGTTTAACCCCGTTGGTATTGAGGAAATCCCTGCTGATATCGACAATGCTCTTTCCACGCCACTTCATGATGAGCCTGCGGTCGGAGATTACCTTAGCGACCACAGTAGCCTCCAGGTTTTCTTCCCGGGCAAACTCCATAAAACGTTCCGCATTTTCCCGGGCCACTACAACGGCCATCCGTTCCTGGGATTCCGATATGGCCAGCTCTGTGCCGTCCAAACCTTCGTATTTCTTGGGTACTGCGTCCAAATTAATTTCCAATCCGTCAGTTAACTCACCTATGGCTACAGAAACTCCACCCGCCCCAAAGTCGTTACACTTCTTAATCAAGGTGCTGACTTGAGGATTTCTAAATAATCTTTGAATCTTTCTTTCCTCAGGCGGATTGCCTTTTTGTACCTCTGCTCCACAAGTAAAGATAGATTCCTCAGTGTGTTCCTTCGAAGAACCGGTGGCGCCGCCACAACCATCCCGGCCGGTCCTGCCGCCTAACAGAATAACTACATCCCCTGG
This sequence comes from Bacillota bacterium, assembly GCA_021848765.1. GTDB lineage: Bacteria > Bacillota > Carboxydocellales > JAJZTU01 > JAJZTU01. The sequence goes on along the minus strand of JAJZTU010000296.1, from coordinate 484 downwards.
GCAGGGGATTTCCCTGACTACATTTTTCTTGGGAGCAGCTGCAATTACAGCCCCAATTTCCATCCTTTTAGCTATAAATCCCTCATCATAGACTTCTGCTACCTGACCTGTTGCCAGCCCGATTTGGTTTCCATAAGAGCTATACCCGGAAGCCGCCCCGGTTGTGATATTTCTCTGGGGCAGTTTACCGGGCAGGGTATCCTCTATCCTGGCCCTGGGGTCTCCACTTCCGGTAACCCGCATGGCTTGATACACATAGGACCTCCCGGACAAGGGGTCTCTGATGGCGCCACCCAGACAAGTAGCTGCCCCGCCAAAAGGTTCAATTTCCGTTGGATGGTTATGGGTTTCATTCTTAAACATTACCAGCCATTCTTCGGTTGCCCCATCCACGTCGACATTGACCACAATACTACAGGCGTTAATTTCCTCTGACTCATCCAGGTCGTTTAGTTTCCCGCTTTTTTTAAGCTCTTTCATCGCC
>JAJZTU010000014.1 GCA_021848765.1 Bacillota bacterium | reverse complement strand
TTTATTATAGCCCGGAAGGAAACAATAAAATTATGCCTCTCAGCGCTGTCAAAAACCTTAGGGCCACGAGTCCGCTTCCCGGCCTGGCGGGCTTTTGCCTCCAGGTGACGCCTTTCCAGGAGTTCATCGATTGTTTCCGGTTTAAAAACATATCCCCTGGGAGTAAGCGCCCGTCCGCCACCACCCAAAACCATGGCAGCCAGGCCGATATCCTGAGTTACCACGATATCACCAGGTTTTAGGCGGTTCATAATCGCCAGGTCCACTGCCTGGGAATGATTGTCCACATAGTGGTAATGCAGGTGCGGGTAGTCCTGTCCCTGGCGGCTGTGGTGAGCAATACTGGCCACAAACCAAACAGTCAGGCCGAATTCACCGGCAATTTCGCAAATCTCTTTTTTTACCGGACACGCGTCCGCATCCACAAGTACTTGGTAAACCGCTTTATTATTATTCGCTGCCACTACTATTATTCCTTCCGGCAATCGACATATTTTTTACACTACTTAGTAGTGGACGGAAAAGTTACCTCAACAGTATTGACAGGTTTATGGCAATTTATTCTTATTTTATTCCTCCAGCGGCGCCAGGGGAAAACCCTGGGGGACAAAAAGCCTGGCATAAGTAGCCACCGCAAACCTGTCAGTCATCCCGGCCACATAGTCACATACCACTCTGTCCACACCTACCTCCTGACTATAGGCAAAAAGTTCAGGAGGTAATTCCTTGGGAAAGCGCTGGTAGTAAAGAAAGATGTTCTTTAATGCCTCCCTGGCTTTGGTTTCCTCTTTTTTGGCCTCTGAGCCGATGTATACCCGCTCAAACAGGAACTTTCTGAGTTCGTTGGTGGCAGTCAGGACAGGAGGGCTCATGGCAATTTTCGTCCGGTCCCAACTGGCCTGGATCATATCCCGGACCATGACATTAATGCGTTTGGCATGAGTTCCCCCCAGCAGGCTCACTGCAGCCTGGGGTAATTCCTCCAAAGTGATTATGCCTGCCCGTAAGGCATCATCAATATCATGGTTGATATAGGCAATTCGATCCGCTGTTTTGACAATTTGTCCTTCTAAGGTGGCAGGGTCCACCGGACCGGTATGGTTGCGAATCCCGTCCCTAACCTCCCAGGTGAGGTTTAGGCCTTTGCCCCCTTCCAGCACCTCGACAACCCGCTGGCTCTGTTCGTTGTGTTTAAAGCCACCCTCGAAGATCTCATCCAGCGCTTCCTCTCCCGCATGCCCAAAGGGAGTGTGCCCCAGGTCATGGCCCAGGGCGATAGCTTCAGTGAGGTCTTCGTTAAGGCGCAGGGCCTTGGCAATTGTCCTGGCAATTTGGGCTACCTCCAGGGTATGGGTAAGCCTGGTCCTATAGTGGTCCCCGGCGGGGGAGATAAAGACCTGGGTCTTATGCTTCAGCCGGCGAAAGCTTTTGGAATGGATGATGCGGTCCCGGTCCCTCTGGTAGACGGTACGGACCGGACAGGGCTCTTCCTCCCTGTCCCTGCCTCTGCTTTTGACGCTCAGAGCCGCATATGGCGACAGCTGGTTTTTCTCCAACTCCTCGGTCCTGTTCCGGATTTCCATTCTTTCACCCCCGGGCATTTACTTTATGGTCTTTTGCGCAGGCCTATGGTGGCTTTGGCCAGTTGGGCCACCCGGCGGCCCATAATAGCTGCCCGTTTCAGGCCAAAGTCGTCCTGGGCTGCAGGCTTCTGGGCACAGGCGCCCTGGTGGCCGCAGTCGTCTTCTTCGTAGCCATCACCGATAACTGTCATCCCGTGGACCAGCATAATGTCCTGCAGGGCACGCACGGTGGTTTCCTGGCCGCCGAAACGGGCGCTGCCGACGGAAACTGCTCCTCCTACTACATTCAGCAAAGTTTTGTTGCGGCGGAGGATCCGGGTTTTATCCCAAAAACCCTTCATCTGCCCGGATACTGTGCCAAAGTAAACCGGGCTGCCCAGAATAATACCGTCAGCCTTGGCAAGCAGGTCATAAATATCGCCCAGCTTGTTATTATGGGCACAGGCCCCAACACAAGGGTCACAGCACTGGTTGCAGAAAGGCATTAAAGCATCCTCCAGGCCATCCACAACATGAATGAGTTCAACTTTTGCCCCCAATTGCTCTGCAGCATTTAAGGCTTCCCTCAGGAGTTGTACAGTGTTGCCCTCTTTTTGGGGACTGCCGTTTAGTCCAAGAATTAACATCCGTCGCCTCACCTTTCATCTGGATTTTTCCCAGTAGTATTTTCTACTATTTTATATTCTACTTATTATTTTATGTTCCTGCTAAGCATAATAAAGAGCCGGTACCTGCTCTTGCCGGTACACAGCTCTTAAGCTCACTTGAACCTTAATTGAACTTTATTCCCGCCTTAACTTAGCCGCAATCTGACCCTAATTAGTCTTAATCAGCTTCAATTAGTCTCAACCTGGCCCTAATTTGGCTCATTCCTACAGCCAGTTTCTGCGGTAGAAGTAACCCAGCATCATACCGGTCATGACTACCATGAAGGCCGTTATTCCCCAGATTGCCCACTTGGAGTCGCCAAAAGGGAATGTAACATTCATCCCGAAAAGTCCGGTGATAAATGTGAGGGGCAGGATGATGGTGGAAATAATGGTCAGTACCCTCATGACTTCGTTAGTACGGTTGGAGATAATGGAGTAATAGGTGTCCACTGCGCCGTTCACCAGGTCCCGGTAGGTATCGGTAGCATCAATGATGCCCTCGATGTGGTCCACGAGGTCCATGTAGTAGGGTTTGTTATCCTCCATAATTTGAAAGGAGTAGCGGCCATTTACATTGGCAAAAATGCGCTTCTGGGGAATGATGACTTTGCGCAGGAGCAGGATGGTCCTTTTCAAGGCCAAGAACTCCTCGGTAATCTCTCTGGCCGGATTAGTATAGATTTCGTCCTCCAGTTCATCAATCCGGACCCCGATGCGTTCCAGGATGGGGAAATATTCGTCAACTATACCGTCTACTATATTATAAAGCACGTAATCCGGTCCACGCTGCATGAGCCGGGTGCTGTACCAGCATTGTTTTACCAGCCGGGCGACACTGGGCAGGGCTTCCTTGTGGATGGTAATCAGATAGTTGGAACCAAGGAAGACATCCAGTTCAGCGGTGGTAATTTCCTCGTCACTTTCCTCATTATATCTTAAAGCGTGAAATACAAAGAAATAATAGTTATCATAACGGTCCACTTTGGCCCGGGGGCTCACCTGGAGACAGTCCTCAATGGCCAGCGGGTGGAAATCAAATACCCGGGCCAAAACGGCCAAATCCTCGGAAGTACAATCATAGATATCAATCCACAGCAGGTTGTTAGGATTCTTCAGGTATTCATCTTTTTGCTTAAGGTCAATATCATAGATGATAGTGTCCTCACTGCGGTTGTAAAAGTAGGACTTGATCACTTTTCTCCCCCCTTAATAGCTCACAGGGGGATTAAGGCATGGAAAAATAGCCACCCCCGCAAGCTTCGATTAACTTTAGTTCTGCTTTTTTCCTTAACCTAGGCAACGGCACGGTGTCCACTCTTCCTCACCTCCCAGACATCTCACTGCATGAAAAATACTCACAACTCCACTATATACCCGGAGGTTCTACTTGTCAATTGGAAAGGTTCTACTTGTCGACGGAACAGGTTCTATCTGTCGAGAGGACAGGTGCTATTTGTCGACAGGACAGGTTCTACTTGTCAACAGGATAGAATTCTACCTGGCTTCCGGGATGAATACAAAACTTAGGCCGTGGGGGATGGTTTTCAGGTTCAGTTTGGCAGCTGCCATAGGGTAGGTTATGGCCTGGGTAACCATTTGGTCAGGTTTGGGGTCAGTGTATTTTACCGCTACCACTATCACTGTGCGCCCGGCCTTGGTCTCCTGGGTAACAGGACCAATTTCCACATTATAACCGCCGGTGGGTTTCACCCCCCTGGTGATGAGGAGGTAGACATTTCCCTCCAGTTTAATCCCGGTAGCTGTTGCTTTCTCCCGGTTTTGTCCGGCTAACTCCCGCAGTCCCTTGGGGGCAGCGGAAAGGTCCAGAACAGTGAAGGAAAGTGGCGTTTTGCCGGGTTGGGGTGGCTGTACGGGTTGCCCAGGTTGGCTGGTTTGCTCAGGTTGCACGGGTTGGATGGATTCAGTCTGCTCCGGGGGAAGTTTTTTGCTTTGACCGGCACAGCCGGAACCCAAAGTCAGAGCCAATCCCAGCACTAAGGCCAGAGTAAGGGGCAGGGTGAGGGCCTTTTGCAAAGCTCCGAGCCGGGGTCGGGCCTTTTGTAAAGCTCCGGTCAAAATCCTGTCCTTGAGGGAAACAGCGCAGGTAATGCTTTTCCAGTGCATTATTAACCACACCTTTATCACCAAAATCAGTTGTCCCCAAATATCATCAAAATCAGTTGTCCCCAAATATCGCCAAAATTTGTCATTCCAAATTTACCGGGATTTTGGCGATATCTCTCCTGCTGACGTCCCGGTAGTACAGCCAATATACTTCCAGCTCGGCCTTGCCCCGGTACTTGCCAGTATAAGTAAAAGGAATCTTAAAACCAGTCCAATCAATGTGCCTCTCCTTCATCCGGGTAGTTTGGCGCTGCAGTATATTGCCCTGGGCGTCCCTTAGTATTGCCCTGATGTACTGTCCCGGCACCTTGGCTTTACCGGTCACGGTGAACTCAGTATTTATTTTGGCGCCCGCTGCCGGTGTCTCTACCTTCAGCTTGGGGCCTTTTTCCTCCAGGACTTTGATAATCTGTTCGTTGCTGGGGCCGATAACCAGGTTTTTAAGCGCTCCTCCGAACAAAACCAGCAGGGCAATCACCAGTATTATTAACAACACTATATTCTTCCGGTTTATATTTTTGATATTCCTGATATCCATAGGTTTCCTCCGTTTCTTTCCACTCAGGTAATGCCTGTTATTGAGAAGAATACCCAATTTCCTGCAAACTATGCCCGCCAGAGAGTAAAACAGGCGCTCTCCGGGAAATATAAGAGAGCCGGGGTTAGCCATACTACCATCCCCGGCCCTGGTTATTGATCCTAAGCTAAGTTCGGGACCTTATTTATCCCGGACGATATTACCGCTCACAGCGGCCTGTGTGGCGATGGACAAATTGGGGAGGTCCATTTGACTACATTTACACTTGCTTACCCTCTCTATACTTCATTGCCTCTTCGCTTATTTCCTTAACAGTTTTCCCTTTCCAAAGCTCATTCTGCCACTTAGTATAATCAAAAGGCTCACGGATAATGGTCTCTTTCCTTTCTTCATAAGGATTCTCCGAATTTTCATATTCAAGAATATAAGACCAAACTAATTCAAACCTACCATTTAATATTTCACTTTGAATATATAGTTTCGCTTCCGCTTCCAGCTTAATCTTTAATTGCGTCTGATCATCAAATGGTCTGTTGAAACTACAGTTGTCAAGATAAATCCTCATACTTTACCCCTTTAATATGTTTACTTCATATTTCCAGTATACTTTATATTGTATCGGTTATCAACATACACATAGAAAAAGCCCCTGCAAGTAGCTCCTGCAAAGGCTTGTATCTTTGTGTATTCTTCCACAATAGTATTTCTTAGCACTTTATTGTTCTTTCAAACATCACCTTAGCATAATTCTCAATATCATCAGGCACTAACATATTGTATTTCTGTTTTACAGCAACAAAATATTCACCAATTAACTCTTTACTGATAATGCGATTGGAATGTGCCTCGGCAGGAAGATTCCTTCGTGTTTTTAACCATGGCATTTCAGAGTGGGTAAAACACTCCAGTATCTTTCCACTATAACAGCAGAAGTACTGAATGACACTGTCAATAACAGCCTTCTCTGCATCTGTAAATATAGAAACATCAAAATCCTTCTCGCCTTCGATAGGATCAAAGCGGTAACTGGAATATCGGTTATAAATATCCCTGTAAACGGGTCCATGCACCCAAGCTTCACAATCATCATTAAAAAGAAAAGTACCCATGAACGCATAATATAAGCCCTGAACGTAATAAAGAGCCTTTTGCAGTGCTAACGGTGTAATATCCTCACATTGGAATAACAGGTATCCAATAACCTCATCGACTTTGGATTTAGCCGAGTTTACCTGACCAAGTAATGCTAATGTTGACCGTTTGCTTTTTTCATAAGCTGTTAAGGATTTTAAGTTCCCTTTGTTTTCCTCAAGTATCGACAAATAAAACTCCGGTTCATTATAAATCCTCTGCAAAGTGTCTGAATACTGTTTAGTGGGCATATCTCCCTCACAATATCGGGAAAAAGTCATCTCTCCCCAATTTAAAAGTAATGACAATGGTCGTTTCCCGATATTATACTTTTGTGGTATTTCAAGAATGTTCTCAAGTGAAATAATATCGTTCTCCTGTCGATAAGCATCATATAAAGCTTTCAAATTCTCATCTTCAAGCTCAGCGACATATACTTCAGCATTGCACTCAGAGCAAAATGCTTTCTTTCCGGTATAAGCATATTCTTCGCCTTTCAAGGTGTTTTTTATTTCAACACTTTTAACATAATAAGCTGCATCTTTTCTGCAAGTTTCACAAAAAGTTATTTTTTCCTTCATAACGCCTCCTCCTTTCATTTTCGACCATTATCTGAATAAGTAATCAATCGGCTTGTTACGCGTATGACAAAAATCCTCCGGTTCAATTCTTAAAAGAATTTCGTTCTGCTTTTTACTGGTTAGATTATATTCATTTATAAAATCTATATTTTCCTGCCTGTTTTCATTTTTTGAAATAACATAGCGGTTTTCTCTAACACAATCTTTTATTGTGTCCAAAACAGAACAAATCTGCTCTTTTGTATAGTTCTGATTATAATGCTGATTCATTGCATCACCTCTTTATAATACAATGATACTATATTATATACGTCTTGTCAATATTTATGAATCAATTAGTGCATTATTTAAAGTCAGATTTTCGAAAATGTTTCTGTGGACAGTTTCATCCAAGGTTTTCGGCTGGCACGAAATAAACAGCAATGGCGGATATCCGCCATTGCTCTTGCACCTGTTCATTGAGCGCATCGAAGTCGGCGAGCGGGAAGAACGCTACTCCAGAACGGCAGAGCAGAAGATTGTCATCTGCTACAGGGATATCGGCATCCTCGGCGCATTTACGGAAGAAGCCCGAAAAATAGCCGTTTAACGGCAAAGGCAGACAGCCAAATCTGCTGTCTGCCTTCCCTAAAACCCACGGTTCAGTTTGTGTCCCTATGGACACGCGCCTAATAAGCTCCCCTTGTTTTAAACTATTCAATTGATATAAACTTCAATTTCAACACCATCCCACCATTTCTTCTGCAATGATGGTTTTCCGATATAATATCCAATATCTTCATACCGGATTTTAAATGTCCTTATATAAATTGCCTTACTTCTGCCCCAAATCTCCACCTTTGGAAACCGCTGCCTGGGCGGCAGCCAACCGGGCGATAGGCACCCGGAAGGGGGAGCAGGATACATAGTCCATACCAACTTCCTGGCAGAAGGCAATGGACTTGGGCTCACCACCGTGTTCACCGCAGATACCTATTTTCAGCTTGGGTTTGGCCTGGCGGCCCAGGTCATTACCAATCTTAATCAGCTTACCTACACCGTTCCGGTCGAGGACGATGAAGGGGTTCTCCTCCAGGATTTTCTTGTCGATGTAGGCGGGCAGGAATTTGCCTTCGGCATCATCCCGGCTGAAGCCCAGGGTGGTCTGGGTCAGGTCGTTGGTACCATAGGAGAAAAAGTCAGCATCAGGAGCAATTTCATCAGCGGTGAGGGCAGCCCGGGGCAGTTCGATCATGGTGCCCACAGATACAGGGAAGTCCATGCCGGTCTCAGCCTTAACCTGCCTGGCAATTTCTTCACTGAGCTCCCGCAGCATCTTGAGTTCCTGGGAGTTGATAATCAGAGGAATCATAACCTCGGGCCGGGCGTCTACACCCTCCTTAATCAGTTGGGCAGTAGCCTGGAAGATAGCCCGGACCTGCATAGCATAGATCTCCGGCCAGGTTACACCCAGACGGCAGCCCCGGTGACCCAGCATGGGGTTAAACTCGTGGAGGGTGCGGACCTTCCTGAGCAGCTCTTCTTTAGCCAGGAGAGCCTCGGGGTCCTTTTTGGTAATTTTCAGCTCGGTAATCTCAATCACCAGTTCTTCGATGTTGGGCAGGAACTCGTGAAGAGGGGGATCAAGGAGACGAATGTATACGGGGAAGCCTTCCATAGCCTTCAGGATGCCGTAGAAGTCGCCCTGCTGTACAGGCAGGAGCTTATCCAAAGCGGCCTGGCGGCCTTCTTCATTTTCGGCCAGAATCATTTCCTGCACGACAGGCAGGCGGTCCTGGGCCATGAACATGTGCTCAGTACGGCACAACCCAATACCCTCTGCTCCGAATTCCCGGGCCTTAGCAGCATCCTCAGGGGTGTCGGCATTCGCGCGCACGGACATGGTACGAATTTCGTCAGACCAATTCAGGAGCTGTTGGAACTCGCCGGAAATTTCCGGGTCAATCATAGGTACCTCACCCAGGATAACCCGGCCGGTAGAACCATCGATGGAGATAAAGTCCCCACCCTTGACTTCCAGGCTGCCGATGCGGAAAAGAGCTGCTTCATAGTCAATCTTAATAGCTTCACAACCGCAGACACAAGGCTTACCCATACCCCGGGCTACTACTGCGGCATGGGAAGTCATCCCACCCCGGCTGGTGAGGATACCCTGGGCCTGGACGATACCATGAATATCATCAGGAGTGGTCTCGGTGCGCACCAGAATGACTTTTTCCCCGTTCAGGCCGCGCTTCTCTGCCTCATCGGCATCAAAAACCACGTGACCGGAAGCGGCGCCGGGCGACGCGGGCAGACCCTTGGCGACTTCTTCCAGCTTGGCGCTGGGGTCGATGCGGCGGTGGAGGAGTTGGTCAAGCTGGGCCGGCTCCACCCGGGTAACTGCAGTCTTTTTATCGATTAACCCTTCCTTCTCCATCTCTACGGCAATCTTGATAGCCGCTTGGGCAGTCCGTTTGCCGTTACGGGTCTGGAGGATGTACAGCTTGCCTTTTTCAATGGTGAACTCGATGTCCTGCATATCCTTGTAGTGTTTCTCCAGGAGCTGGCAGGTATCCACAAACTGCTGGAATACTACGGGCATCTCTTCCTGAAGCTTGCTGATGTGCTGGGGAGTCCGGATACCGGCCACCACGTCCTCACCTTGGGCATTGATGAGGTATTCACCGTAGAGGACTTTTTCCCCGGTGGAGGGGTTTCTGGTAAAGGCAACCCCGGTCCCGCAGTCATCGCCCATATTACCGTAGGCCATGGACTGGACGTTTACGGCAGTACCCAGGTGGTCGGGGATACCGTTGATTTTCCGGTAGACAATTGCCCGCTGGTTGTTCCAGGACCGGAATACAGCCTGGACGGACAAGAGCAGCTGCTCCATGGGGTCACTGGGGAATTCCCGCCCGGTCTCCCGCTTGGCGATGGCTTTGTATTCCTTAACTACTTCCCGCATGTTGGCAGCATCGATTTCATTATCAAAATGGACACCCAGTTTTTCCTTGTAGCTTTCCAGGATGTTCTCAAACTTATAATGCTCGACTTCCATAACCACATCACTGAACATTTGGATAAACCGGCGGTAGCAGTCCAGCACCCAGCGTTCATTCCCGGTAGCCTTAATCATGCCTTCCGCAGTTTCGTCATTAAGGCCCAGGTTCAGGATGGTGTCCATCATTCCAGGCATGGAAAAAACCGCACCGGAACGTACAGAGACCAGCAGCGGGTTGTTGGGATTGCCGAATTGCTTACCGGTCTGGTTTTCCACTTCCTTCATTAGTTCCTTGAGTTGGTCCACCATGCCGGCGGGGAACTCCTTACCCTGTTCATAATACTCATTGCAGGCCTCTGTGGTAATGGTGAGGCCGGGAGGCACGGGCAGGCCGATATTGGTCATTTCAGCCAGGTTAGCGCCTTTTCCCCCTAGTAAGGACTTCATCTCCGCTTTGCCCTCTTTAAAGAGGTATACATACTTTTTAGACATGTTTGGTTCTATCCCCCTTGTAATATATTTCCAGAACTCTACTCGCAGATTCCTCAACAGCTCTGTTGGTGACATCAATGATGGGACAGCCTACTTTCTTCATGATGCTCTCAGCGTAGTCCAGTTCCTTTAAAATGCGTTCCATACTGGCATAGTCGGCGCTGGAGGTAAGCCCGAGGGTTTTCAGCCGTTCCTGTCTGATAATATTCAGCTGTTGAGGCCTGATAGTGAGCCCGATTACCTTGCGCGGCGGCAGCTTAAAAAGTTCCGGAGGTGGCGCAACCTCAGGCACCAGGGGTACATTGGCCGCTTTGAAACGCTTGTGGGCCAGGTACATGCACAGCGGGGTCTTGGAGGTACGGGAAACTCCAATGATTACGATATCTGCATGGTTTATCCCCCTGGGGTCCTTGCCGTCATCGTATTTTACGGCAAATTCAATAGCTTCCACTTTACGGAAGTAATCTTCATCAATTTTGTGCAGGAGTCCGGGCTTGAGCTTGGGAGAATATTCCACAATGCTGGACAGGGCATCAATCATAGGGCCCATGATATCCACCGTTACCAACCCGTGTAGCTCCGCTTCTTTTTTCGTGATTTCCCTAAGCTCGGGAAGCACCAAGGTATAGGCTACAACAGCCTGGAACTGGCGGGCTTCCTCCAGGACCTCTAAAAGGTACTGCGGGTCATTGACGTAGGGTACACGGCGGATTTCGATCCGGGAGTCAGCGCCTGAGTTGTACTGGCTAACTGCTGCCTTTACTACGAACTCTGCAGTTTCTCCAATGGAGTCAGATATTACGTATACCACCGGTTTTAATTCCTGTTGGGAAATTGGAGTCCCCCCCTTGTCTCGCAATTTGTGGTTAGTAGTTTTCTTCCACTAACTCTACAAAAAGGCGGGTAATATTGGTTTTGGTGAAGCGACCTGTGACTTCATACCTGGTCTCCCCCCTTTGGCCGGAAAGCGGTCTTACCACGGGGAGACCGTCCACCTGATGGTGAAGGATTTTCTGGGCCGCCAGGAACACCGGTTCCTCAGGCGTGGTGGTGATGACATTCGGCATCCGGGTCATGACAATTCCCACCGGAATTTTATGTAAGTCTGATCCCCCTAATGCCAGTTTTAACAAATCCTTGCGCGAGATTATCCCTTCCAGGTAGCCTTCTTCACTGACCACAGACAGGGTGCCTACATCCTCGGTAAACATAGTTACCACGGCGTCATAGGCCGACTTTTGTTCTGTAATCACTACCGGTAGGGAGTTCAGGTCACTGACCATGAATTTGCTCAGTCTTTCGGCGAGCAGACTGTGGGTGGACTTGCCGGCGTAAAAATAACCTACCCGCGGCCTGGCCTCCAGGAGGCCGGACATGGTAAGGATGGCAAGGTCCGGTCTTAAGGTGGCCCGGGTAAGGTTGAGTTTTTCGGCAATCTGTTCTCCGGTTATTGGTCCATCTCTCTTCACGATAGCCAGAATTTCTTCCTGGCGCCTGGTTAGTTCGATATCCCCTCACCCCTTTGTGGCAATAATGTTATACTATATGCCAAAAAACCACAATTATTATATACTATATAAGTTCAATAATTCCTCTTTTTTGGGGTGAAGAATTTTATTGGTACAAAATTGTGGTCCGTGGGGACAGGTTCGTTGCACTGTTCCAGCTTCAGTCGGGATAACCGCTTTCTCTGGCCGGACTATCGTTGTCGACCGTCGGGCACCTGTCCCGGTCCGGTGCTCTTAGCTCCATGCCTAAGTAGCTCTAAGGCGACCTGGTTTGACCGAACTACCGGGGCGGCAGTCGTGGGTTAAGCCACAACTATCTTGCTCAGGTCTGCCACCTGGGTAAAAAACTCACTGATTTCCTTGAGCAAGGCCAGGCGATTGTTCCGTATATCCTCCTCAGGAGCCATAACCATAACTCCGTTGAAGAAGTTATCAATAGGTTCCTGCAGCTTGGTCGCCTTCTGGAACCAGGTGAGGTAATTGCCCTTTTCCCGGTCCTGGGCTGCTTCCTGCTTTAGGCTTGTAAAGGCCTGGTAGAGTTCGCCTTCTACCTTTTCGGTAAACAGCGCCTGGTCCACTTGGCCGCCTTCAGCCTTTTTGGCCAGGTTGGTAACCCGGGTAAAGGCAGTCAGGAGGGCGCCGAAGGATTCCTCAACCCGGGCCTTATCCAGGGCTGCAGTGCGGCGCCAGGTATCCACCGGCCGGTCAAAGCCGGCAGCCAGGACAGCATCCACTACATCATAGCCGATTCCCCGGTCCATAAAGATGTTGCGCAGCCGCAGCTTAAAGAATTCGCCCACTTCCCGCTGCACATCTGCTTGGGAAAGCTTGAGTTCCTTGTCAGCATAACCGCCATACGCCTGGGCCACCAGTTCAAATAAAGACAATGGCAGCTCCCTGCTTAAAATCATATGGGAGATTCCCAGGGCCTGCCGCCGCAGGGCATACGGGTCCTGTGAGCCGGTAGGCTGGATGCCGGCGGCAAAACAGCCTACGATGGTATCAATTTTGTCCGCTATACTCACCAAAGTCCCGGCCATGGATTCGGGCAGCACATCTCCGGCAAATCTGGGCAGGTAATGTTCCAAGATGGCTGTAGCTACCTCCGGGGTTTCTCCGGTTTGCGCAGCATAGTTGCTGCCCATAATCCCCTGCAGCTCAGGAAACTCATAGACCATATTGGTCACCAGGTCAGCTTTGCTCAGGTAGGCAGTCTGCAAAGCGGTATTAGTGGTCTTCTTGTCCTGTCCTGTCTTGTCGGCAAGATACTCTACCAGCCGCCCGATACGCATAACTTTTTCATAAATTGTACCCAGGCTCTCCTGGAAAATAATTTTTTTCAGGCGGTCCACATACTGGGCCAAAGGAATCTTCAAGTCTTCCCGGTAGAAGAACCTGGCATCAGCCAGACGGGCCCGCAACACCTTTTCATTGCCTTCTCTTACAATCTCCAGGCCATTGGCGCCGCCGTTGCGGACGGTGATAAACTTATTCAGCAGGCGTCCGCGGTCATCCAGGACAGGGAAATAGCGCTGGTGTTCCCGCATCGGAGTGATGAGCACTTCTTTAGGCAGCTCCAGGTAGTCCTGGGAAAATCCACCGCAGAGGGCAGTAGGATATTCCAGAAGGTGAGTTACCTCTTCCAGGAGGTCCTCATCCGGCTCCACCTTTCCGCCTTCAGCAGCCGCCAGTTCCTGAATCTGCCGCCAGATAAGCTCCCTGCGCTCATCCTGATCTACCAGGACATAGCCCTTTTTTTCCAGCTTGGAACGGTATTCTCCGGCAGCGGCTAATTCCAGTTGGCCTGCACTTAAAAAACGGTGGCCATAAGTAGTCCGGCCGGCGCTGATGTTTTCAAGGGCAAAAGGAACTGTTTCCTCTCCGTAAAGCGCTACCAGCCAACGGATAGGCCGGGCAAAACGCAGTTCGGAGTAAGCCCAGCGCATGGGCTTGGGGAAGTTCAGGCCGGTGATCATTTGGAGAATGATTTCCGGCAGTACCTCTTTGGTAGCCCGGCCGGTTTCCCGCTTAAGCGCGAAGAGATATTCACCATTGGCAAATTCCCTGACTACCAGCTCTTCTACCCTGACCCCCTGGCTGCGGGCAAAGCCCTCCAGGGCCTTGGTCGGATTGCCTGCAGGGTCAAAAGCAGCCTTCTTAGCAGGACCTTTCACTTCCAGGGTTTCTTCCCGCTGTTCAGGGGCGAGCTTAGTTATGTACAGGGCCAAACGCCGGGGAGTCCCCCAGGTTTTAATTTCAGTGTAGTCTAAACGGTTATGGCTGCAGGCCTTTTCCGCCAGGTCTTTGAGCTGGGCCAGGGCGCCGGGCATGAATTTGGCCGGGATTTCTTCAGTTCCTATTTCTAATAAGAAGTCTTTTGGCGCTAGTGAATGCTTAGGCTGCTTGTCCTGCTTTGTTTTTTTCACAATTTGGGCCATGGCTACTTCACCTCCTGGGGCTGAACTGCATTGGTCACAGGGCCGGTTGCTTCCGTTCCGGTCACAGGCCCGGTATTTTTAGTGTTATTCTTTAACAGCGGGAATCCTAACTTTTCTCTTTGTTCCACATAGGCCTGGGCACAGGTCCGGGCCATGTTCCGCACCCGGGCAATAAAGCCGGTACGCTCGGTAACACTGATAGCTCCCCGGGCATCCAACAGGTTAAAGGTATGGGAGCACTTCAACACATAGTCATAGGCGGGAAGGACAAAACCTTTTTCCACCACCCGCATGGCTTCTTGCTCATAGAGTTCAAAAAGGGTAAACAGGGTGTCAATATCCGCTATTTCAAAGTTGTAATGGGAATGCTCCACTTCACCCTGATGGTGGACATCCCCGTAGGTGATACCTTCAACCCACTGGATATCAAAAACACTGTCCTTCTTCTGAATGAACATAGCCAGCCGCTCGATACCATAGGTGATTTCCGCACACACAGGTTTGCAGTCAATACCCCCACACTGTTGGAAGTAAGTGAACTGGGTAACCTCCATGCCGTCCAGCCAAACCTCCCAACCCAATCCCCATGCTCCCAGGGTGGGCGACTCCCAGTTATCTTCCACAAACCGGATATCATGGACAAGGGGGTCAATGCCGATAGCCTTCAAGCTGTCCAGGTACAGTTCCAGGACATCATCAGGTGATGGCTTCAGGATAACCTGATACTGGTAATAGTGCTGCAAGCGGTTGGGGTTTTCCCCGTAACGCCCGTCAGTAGGCCTCCGGGAAGGCTCTACATAGGCAACATTCCAGGGCTCAGGCCCCAGGGCGCGCAGGAAAGTAGCCGGGTTCATGGTTCCGGCTCCCTTTTCGATGTCGTAGGGCTGCTGGATGATACAGCCTTGGTTGCCCCAAAATTCGTTGAGCTTGAGAATAATATCTTGGAAATTCATACGTTCCTCCTTTAGTATTGATTAGGATAAATATAAAAACCCCTCATCCCGGGCCATAAGGCCAGGGACGAGAGGTTATTCCCGCGGTTCCACCCTGCTTGGTTATCCAACAAAAAGTTTGGCTAACCCGCTTTAACTAGAGATTGCTCCGAAACGCCCTTCACCGGATTCACTGCCAGGTCCCACCAACCCCTGGCTCTCTTGAAGTTTCTACCGGTTACTCCTTTTCATCATGGCTTGTATTAAATTGTTCTAGCAATAATTTAGCAGATGAGTTGGTAAATGTCAACTTAGGCCCGGAAAAATCTTTCAGCTGTTGATTTAATGATCCAACGTTGATTTAGTGATCCAACGTTGATTTAGTGATCGAAACTGTTCCTCGTACTGTCCAATTCTAAATTATATCCACTGCTGAGGACAGTCGCCAAACCAATGGCCCCGACTACAGCCAGACGGGAGCTAAATAATGTACCAACCAAGCCTACTAACCCGACACTGGCCGGGATACGGGCCATAACCTCGTCACCGCGCCTTACGGTAACAGCGCTGTTATTGGCCCAATCCCAAAAACCCCGGAATTGGTGAGTTAGCTCGCTACCGCGCTCCTGGAGGTAGTCTGTTGTCCTTTCGATAGCCTCATCCAGATAATCAACACTATCTTCCGCCGTTTCCTCTAGATAAGCAATGGCCTCAGTCACCTCTCCGCCAGCCATATCCAGGACCTCTTTGGCCTTGCGGTAGGAAACCGGGAAACGCTCCCTGATTAATTCCAGGCTTTCAAGATCATCTTCGAAAGTACGCCTGCGGACCCGGTCACGCCCTTTACCGGGATGCTCAAAAAGTCCCTGATACGGGTTGTGCTTACCTTCCCGGTGGTTTCTTGCACTGTACCTGCCTTCGCCGGCCTGACCTTCTTCACGGTCGTATCCCTGTGCTCTATCGTAATCTTCCTCAGCAGCATCTGTTTCTTCCCTAAGGTCTTTTTCCTCCCTGCCGTATCTGTCTCCTCTACCGGACCTTAGTTCTCTGCCGTTACGTTCCTCCCCAGTGTATCTTGCCTCTCTGCCACTTCGTTTGCTGCGTCCTCGTTCCACGATTTAGCCTCCTTTCCTTGCTCCAAAAACACATCGTCCTTAGTCGCGGCAAGGGAGCCGGTTGTGTATCCATCCCTGGCCTCACTGATCATTTGCAGGAAGTCCAAGGCTTTTAACCTCTTTTCCAATCGATAGCTCAGAAACAGCCGGAGAATTTTTTCCATTTCCCGGCGAATTTCCGGGGTCAGCTTCAGCACTCCCAGACGGCGCAAGTCCATCCGCTGCAGTTGCTGCAGGGCGCCCAAAGTCCCCAGGCTGCACCTGCTGGCAAAGCTATCCTGGCCCCAGCAAGCCGGGCAAAGCACCCCTCCTAACGCAGCGCTGAATTTAATTTGCTTAACAGGCATAGTTTTTCCGCAGTGGACACATTCAGTCAATTGAGGGCTGTAACCTAAAAGGTTAGCCAGACGAACTTCAAAGGCCCGGGCCAAAAGCTCAGGGTTGTGGTGCTCCAACAGGTGGAGACTGGTCAGCAGGAGCAGGTAAACCTCTTCCTGTGGCTCGTTTTCTGCCAACAGGCCATCCACTATTTCAGCCAGGTAAGAGGCATGCGCAAAAAGTTCAAGGTCCCCCACCAGTTTGGCAAAGGAGTTTTTGCTTTCACACTGAGTGATGTGGTCCAGGGACTTTCCTGCGTAGAGGAGGAATTTCCCGTGGGTAAAGAGCTGAACTCCGCCCCGCTTCCGGCTTTTTGGCTTGCGCACCCCTTTGGCGACAGCATGGATTTTGCCGTGCTCCCGGGAAAACAGGGTTATCAGATTGTCAGCCTCATTAAGCTTTCTGGAACGCAAAACTATGGCTTCAGCCTTATAAATTCCCACGGACCCACCTCCTTTGAAGCTGTTTGAGCACATACCCAATTTTCACAAGCAGCTGCTCCCATTTTTTAAGTATATACTTCCGTTTTAGTTTTTCCCATATAGATTTTGCTATGCCTGAAAATGATTAATTTTTGTTTTCCAAAAATCCGTTAATAATAGCCAGTCCGGCGCTGGCACCCAGACGGTCTGCTCCCGCCTCCAGCAGTGTCCTGGCGGTTTGCCAATCACGAATCCCACCTGAAGCCTTGATTTGCATAGCCTGCCCCACGGTATTTCTCATCAGGCGGATGTCCCCGGCGGTGGCCCCGGCCGTACTGAAACCGGTGGATGTTTTGACAAAATGCGCTCCTGCAGCCTGTGCTAACCTGCACGCTGTAACCTTTTCTTCATTAGACAGCAGGCAGGTTTCGAGAATCACCTTGACTTCAGCCTCAGAATTGGCTTTCCTCACGGCATTAACCACTCCGGCAATGTCCTCCCGGACCAGATCCAGGTTTTTGGCTTTAAGCGCTCCCACATTAAGGACCGTGTCCACTTCCAGAGCCCCGGCCCGGGCAGCCTCCCCGGCCTCGTAGGCCTTAACACTGCTTGTGGTAGCGCCAAGGGGGAAGCCGATAACTGTACACACTTTCACCCCGGTCCCCCGGAGTTCTTGGACGGCAAGTTCTACATAAGCAGGGTTGATACATACGGAGGCAAAACCAAACTCTTTAGCCTCAGAGCATAATTGCCGGATCTGCTCAGGTGTTGCCTCCGGTTTTAGTAAAGTATGGTCAATGGTTTTGGCCAGTGCTTTCGCTGTCAAGTTAACAATATCCATGCTTAACCTCCAATCCCGTATTAGTCCAGGTTTCTGTCATAGCCAAAGCTGCGCAAAACCCCTTCCCGGTTTCGCCAGTCTTTTTTTACCTTTACCCAGAGCTCCAAAAACACTTTGGAGCCCAGGAGATTTTCGATATCTGAACGGGCCAGTTGACCTATTTTTTTCGACATAGCTCCACCCTTGCCTACCAGTATCCCCTTCTGGGATTCCCGCTCTACGTAGATAGTGGCCAGAATATAGACCTTCCCGTTCTCCCTTTCCTTCATTTCTTCAATATCAACAGCTATGGCATGAGGAATTTCCTCATTAGTCAGATGGAGAACCTTTTCTCTGATCAGTTCGGCAACTACAAACCGTTCAGGATGGTCGGTAACCATATCTTCAGGATAATATTGGGGTCCTTCCGGTAAGTTCTTCACCAAAAGCTCCACCAGCCGGGAGGTATTATCGCCCTGAAGAGCGGAAAGGGGAATGATTTCGGCAAAATTCATTTCCCCCTGGTACCGGGCAATCAACGGGAAAAGCTCCTCCTTGGCTACCAGGTCCACCTTATTGATAACCAGGTACACCGGGGTTTTGACCTGTTTGAGGTTTTCTATGATAAACCTGTCCCCCGGCCCCGGAGGGCTGGTAGCCTCCACTAAAAAGAGAATGATATCCACTTCCCGCAGTGCGCTGATAGCGCTTTCCACCATAATTTCCCCCAGCCGGTGCTTGGGCTTGTGAATTCCCGGGGTGTCAATAAAAACCACCTGGGCATCTTCCCTGGTGAGGACACAGCGAATCTTGTTACGTGTAGTCTGCGGCTTGTCCGACATTATGGCCACCTTTTGGCCTACCAAGTGATTAAGCAAGGTAGACTTCCCTACGTTGGGGCGGCCGATGATGGCGGCAAATCCTGAATGGTAGCTCATGTAATGGGCCTCCTTAAATGTTTTAACGCCCGTCCAATTCCTATTCGGGTCAGGAGGGAATGGGGTGTCCACTCCGTCCCGGCGACCCAATTCCAGAGTGCGGTGGGCTTACAGCTTAAAAAACTTAGGCAGCAATTCCGCTGCTGTCATGGCCTCAAATTCCCCCTTGGGGTTGGCCATTATGACTTGCATTTGGGGGGCAAATTCCACCATAACCTGGCGGCAGGCCCCACAGGGGGCACAGGGGGCGTCGCTATCCCCTACGATGGCTATTGCCCGGAAAGCTCTCTGCCCTTCGGACACTGCCTTGAAAATGGCGGTACGTTCAGCACAGTTGCAGAGTCCGTAAGCTGAGTTTTCCACATTGCACCCGGTAATAACCTGCCCATCAGCGGTTAAAAGGGCTGCCCCCACCCTAAACTTGGAATAAGGAGCATAGGCCATTTGCTGCGCCTTGATGGCCGAAGCGATAAGCTTATTCACAGTTGATTTGTCCAGCGTGGTCCCGGTCAGACTCATGATATCCCTCCAGTTGGCCATTAATTCGTAATCTCCGTACCCTTGGGCACCACCTGAATCCAGGTCCGGCCCGGATTCAAAAACATCTCCTTGCCCCCGGCAAACTTATACCGGGTAGCAGAACGCAGGTTATCCTTGGCCCACTCAATCTGGTAGCGCTGCCCTCCGGTAAACAGGAAGCCCTTGCCCGTGCCAACCATACTTACTTTCCGGCGCCCTTCCCCGTCTATAACCTTGGTTCCGGTGAACTGGACTATAATATTGGTGGCGGTAAGCCGGTTCCCGGTAACTGCGTCCTTGTGGGCCTTTCCGCCGTTAGACCTGTAGTACTGCTGATCACTGGGGTTGTATTCATATTTGACCTGACTGGCCTTATTGGCATAATTAATAGTCAGGGAGTTAACCGGTAGGCCATCCGGATTTTCCTGCCCCTTTTCCAGGAAGGCAAAAGCCGGAACGCCCGCTTTCCAATCAGGCCGTTTCTTTTGCGCCACCTTGCGCATCTTCCGGGTATCCCCATAGAGATTATGAGGGGCCTTGCGATCCCTGGAGCGCCAGAAGGGATAATTGTTACCAAACTGGTCCAAATCTGCAATCCGCAGTTCTTTAATCTGGGCCAAGGCTTCGGGGCTGCCGCCGGAATGAACATACAATGCATCATACTCCAGGGCCCTGGCCAGGAAATAAGGCCTGGCGCTGCGCACCGGACCAACTTCCCCCGTATCCCCGCCGTAGAAAATAGCCATAAACCGGGTAATTCCGCCTTCAGCCAACACCTCATAAACGATATCAGCTTTATCCAACCCAGACTGAGGCCTGGCCGGAGGGGAATTTTCCACCATCACAGCCAGGGGCCGCTGCTCCAGGTTAACTTTTTCCACTGTTATGCCAGTCAAGGGATTTAATGCCGGCTCCTTTAGCACAGGTTCCTGGGTCCCGGCCTGCCCGTTTTGGTCCTGACCCGCTTGATTCTCCTGCGGGGTATTCGTCCCGTCCTGCCCCCCGGTTTTGCCTTTCCCCGGGGCGCTGCAACCAGTGAATATAATACTTGCAGTTATCACCAAAACCAGCAAAGCTACGGCTGCCGCTTTCCATCTCAAACTGCTCATAATTGTCATGCAACTCCTCCTACATGTCTGCTGTTTCTGTCCGAACTCTTCTTATCGACCGTCGGGACTACCAGCCGGTTCGGTGCTACACCGGTCACGGATTACCTCGTAAGCCGCGGCCACAATACCAGCACTGCCGTCACCAGCGCATTAATCGAGCTAATCAGCACCGCTCCGGCAGCGACATCCTTGGCAATCCTGGCCAAGGGGTGCATATCTTCCGAAGCCAGGTCCACCACAGCCTCAACCGCAGTATTAAGCATCTCAGCTATTATAACCAAAAATGTGGCAAAAACAACAAAAAGCAGCTCAATGGTAGTGAGCTTCAGGTAGAAACTGAGGCTAAACACCATAAAAGCTGCTACCATGTGAAACCTCAGGTTACGCTGGGTTTTCGCAGCATAGATTATCCCTGCTACAGCATATCTCAAGCTTTCCAGGAAATTTCGCGCCCGCATGGCTTTCATGCCTTTCGTATGTATTGAGACTACCTGGTCAATTCCAGGCCTGCCAAAATGGCTTCTTCCCGCAGGCGCATTACCCGGGTTTCCGCTTCCTCCATGTGGTCATAGCCCAGAAGATGCAAAAAACCGTGCACAGCGAGAAAAGCAACTTCTCTCTCCAGGGTGTGGTTATATTCCTTGGCCTGCCGGACAGCGGTTTCCAGGGAAATTATGATATCCCCCAGGAGAGGGCCCTCATCCTCATCGAACTCTGCTTGGAAGTCTTCATTGATGGCCGGTTCCTCATCCACCATCTCCTGCATGGCAAAAGAGAGGACGTCAGTGGGGCGGTCTACCCCCCGGTACTCCCGGTTCAAACGGTGAATATAGGCGTCATCCACAAAGACAACACTGACCTCAGCAGCCGGATTTACTCCTTCTTGCTCCATAGCGGCCCTAATCACCTTCAGGGTTAGTTCCTCCACAGCCTCTGTCCCTGCTACTGCCTCCTGAATGTTATTGACGAAGATTTGCATCCTTTAACTTTCTCCTCTCCATCTCTTTTAACATCTGGTCCGGGTACTCTATCCGGGTGTGGAATATACCCGTCAGGACTTTCATGAAAGCAGTAGCAATGGTGTGCAGGTCCCTGAGGGTAACATTACACTCATCCAGTTGCCCGTCTTCCAGCTTCTTCTTAATGATCTCCCGCACCAGGCCCTCCAAATCACCCAAAGAAGGCTGTTTACGGGAGCGAACCCCGGCTTCCACAGAATCAGCCAGCATCACCAGGGCGGCTTCCCTGGTCTGGGGGTTAGGTCCGTCATAGCGGTAGGCCTCCTCCTGGACTGACTCATGTTTATCACTTTCCTTAGCCCGGTGATAAAAATAAGATACCAGGCTGGTACCGTGGTGCTGTTCAATAATGTCAATAATCTTCTCCGGCAGTTTGTGCTCCCTGGCCAGCTCCACCCCGTCCCGCACATGGGAGGTGATAATCAGCGTACTTAAGGAAGGAGCAATTTTGTCATGGGGATTTTCACAGGAAAGCTGGTTCTCAATGAAAAAATAGGGGCGCTTGGTCTTGCCGATATCATGATAATAGGCCCCTGCCCGGACCAAGAGCGAATCCGCTCCGATCGCGTCAGCCGCTGCCTCGGCCATGTTCCCCACAATAATGCTGTGATGGTAGGTCCCCGGAGCTTCCATGAGCAGCCTTTTCAGCAAAGGGTTATTAGGATTGGAAAGTTCCAGCAGCCGTACCGCTGAAGTAATCCCAAAGGCTGACTCCAGGTAAGGCAAAACCCCCCCGGTCAAGACCGCGGAAAGAATTCCGTTACCCAGTCCAATGAGCAGTCCCCAGGACATCAGGGATACATCCATTCCGGTGAGCAAGCCGATGGCAATTATCGAAACAGCAGCAGATGCCCCTACGTTGATCAGACCGGCCTTGGCCAGGTCAGAACGTTGGCTTAAGTGGGAAACACTGTAAATTGCCACCAGACCGGTAACTAAACCGACAAACGCAAAGCGCAGTTGAAACCCGGTCAGCACACCTAACCAGGTATT
>JAJZTU010000013.1:15432-22293 GCA_021848765.1 Bacillota bacterium | reverse complement strand
GCAAAGGCTTCCAGCAAGGCCAGGGGCTCTTTAGCGCTCTTGCGCAGTTCGTTCAGTACGGCATCAGCCAATTGGATTGCCAGTTTATTAGTGGGCTGGTTGGTGTCCATTCCCAGGGCTCCGGCCACGGCTTTCAATTTATCAACATCTTTGATGGAAAAAGGAGTCTTGCCCTGGGCTGTAGCTTTGATGGTTTCCGCTACTTCCTCCAGGTGATGGGAATAAGCCGCTACCCCGTGGACAGCCAGGCGCACCAGGTTCCGGGCTACAATAGTGTCCGCGGTGGCGCCGCAAATTGCTTTGGGAGCCTTGGGGGTAATCCGGCAGGGACCATGACTGCACAACTGGCAGCAAACTCCCTGCATGCCGAAACCACACTGGGGCTGCTGGTCCTGGTAGCGGTCAAAAATTGTGGGGATGTTCATTTCCTTCGTCCGGGCATACATTTCATTGGTAGACTTGTGGGCAGATACACACAGTGCGGCATCGGAACAGTTTTGACAGTTGGACATTGTAACAACCTCCTCATTTTTTTTGCCTCTGGGGTTATAAAAAAGTTCCTTAGCTAAACAGTTTTGGCTCACCACTAGCTTATAGTAACAGAAAAGCTGTAAAAAAGATTTGACCCACATCAAACGCAAGCATGATTTATATCACACTTAACAAATAAAAACCACGGCTACCTGAGTAACCGTGGTAAAAAACAAAAGGAAAGCGGCGGGACTCCCATTTTAACCTGGTATCCCGCCACCTGCTTTTTATCCTGGCAAACAAATATTCATACCTTCCTGGAGGTTCAGGGGATCAATACCGGGGTTCAGTTCTAACAACCTTTCTACCGTTGTACCGGAGTCCTTGGCGATAGTGTAAAGAGAGTCACCAGAGGCTACCGTCCAGTAGATACCGGATGCACAAGGTGGTTTCTCGGGGGGCAGGCACAATGACTGGCCAATTTGCAGGTTATAAGGATTAACGCTAGGGTTTAAGCGCTTCAGTTCGGCTATTGTCGTGCCTACCTGCGACGCTATTTTAAAAAGAGTATCCCCTGCTTTTACCCGCCAAAATCGCCCGGATGGGCAGTATCCTTGATTTAGGCCCATGCATAATCACTCCTTACACAGTTTTTGCTGCTATAGTTTATGCTTAGGCCAAAGTAAAGGTCCAACCAATCTTTACACAAACTCAATTCCATGCTTTTCTACAAACTCAATCCCATTCTATAGATGAAGTCAGCCTCGCCAAAGTCAGGATGCCCTTTGGCGGGGTTTACTTTTTTTAAAAACCGTCAAGCCGGCCCGTAATTTGGCAATCAGTTCCGCAGACAGCTGCTTGCCGCCATATACTTCAGAAAGATAAGCCATAACTATGCTCTCTGCTACAGGGTAATTATCTCCAAGGTCCTGCTTAAGTCCCCTGATATATTCCAAAGGAGTTTGCCTTACTTCTTTGGGATGTCCTTTACCGGCCAAAAACATCAACAACTCCCGGTAAATAGCGGTTATCGGGCTAACCTTTTCCTGAGCGGACGCCTTTTGAATACGTAATCCGATTAAGATAACCAGGGAAAACACCAACCAGGAAAGTAAAGCTGTAGTCCCCCAACCGGCAGCGTCCAGGAAGGTATTTAGGCCCTGGGTTACGGATTTCTCCGTGGGGAGGGAAACATTCTCCACCGGTTCGCCGGGTAAACGAAAAGAAGCAGTAGGCTCAAAGGGAACCCAGCCAACAGTGGGAAAAAGTACTTCCACCCAAGCATGGGCGTCGCGGTCCCGTACTTCATAAACTCCTTCCTGCTCCTGCCAATCTCCCGTAGTAAAACCTATTACCAAACGGGTGGGAATTCCTAGGCTCCTGAGCATCACGGCCATGGCCGAAGCATGATATGTACAGTATCCCTTCCTGGCAGTAAACAGGAAGTAATCTACCATGTCCCTGCCGGGAGGCGGTTTCTCAAGCTCCTGAGTATAGGGATAATTGGTCCTCAGGTATGACTCCACAGCCTTCACCTGCTCGTAACGGTTACTCAGGCCGCGAACAATTTCCCGGGTAGTTGCTTTTATGCGTACCGGCAGTTTTTCCGGCAGTTCCAGGTAAGTCTGGGGCCAAATAGGACCGGAACCGTCTTCCGCACCGGCCTTGCGGAGTTGTCCCGGAGTCCAGGCAGGCTTTTCCACCAAAACCCGGTAACTTTCACCAGGTTTTATCATGTGGGGAATGACTACATCCCCCAGCGGTTCTACCAAATATTCCTTGTCTTCCACAGCCAAAGCTTTCGTAAGGTAGCCGGAAAAACCGATATTTGAACTCACCCCTTTGGCGAAAGTGAACTTCTGGACTACACCGCTTCCGGGTTTGGCCC
The DNA here is from genome assembly GCA_021848765.1 of Bacillota bacterium. Classification (GTDB taxonomy): domain Bacteria; phylum Bacillota; order Carboxydocellales; family JAJZTU01; genus JAJZTU01. Next base: position 19,934 of record JAJZTU010000013.1, on the reverse strand, counting down.
GGGCTGAATTAAACACGTAATCCTCTTCAGATACCCTGGCCGCCGGATCCATTTTTTTCTGCCAGCCTGTTCCGGTATACAGATCAAAACTCTGTCCCCGCCAGTAATCCGGGTAAGGTGATGCCACCTGCATAAACAGCAATCCGGAGGGTGTAATGGTCCCCCCAGCTTCCAGGTTTTGCATGACCTCATAAGTAGGCACCGTGCTTAGGCTAAGCCAATTGCGCACCTGTTTTATGGCCATATCCCGTAGTTCCCCACCGGGAACAGGCAGGAAAGAGTGCACAGTTACCACCGATCCGACCAAAAATGACGCAAAAACCACAGGCCATACAATCTTTTGCCAACCGGGAAGCAGGCTTCCGGGTGCTTCCCGGTCTTGCTTCAACTCCCCCGGCCTAATGGCTGCTATAATTAAACCGGACATTAAATAGTGTACGGCGTATCCTGAGTTAGCGTCCGCCGGATAAGCATAGGCCATGCCGGACATTCCGGCGTGAAGGATTACCCAGAAAAACTTGTCACTTAATAATAAGGGAGTAAGCAGTAATACCAGCATGTACCCCGAAGGTAGAAGGTAGATTAATTCCACCCGGGAATTCCCCGCAACCAACATCCCTAACCCTATGGCAATAACCAAGCCCAGCAAAGTACAAATCCAAACAATACCTGGTTTTAAAGGTAAGTATTTATGGAAACCCAACACGGAAACAGCCGTTGCTAACAGGATAACCAGACTTAATACCGCAGTGGCGGAAGAAAAGGACATCCCGGTAGCGAGCCAGGCAAGAGAACTCCAGTAATTTGTAATAACTAAAATTAAGACAATTACCAACCAATTCGTCCTGGTTAGCATGGGCCAATACCCTCCAAAAGTTCTGTAATCCGGTCTTTGCCAATATCGGGGGGCAGGGAAACAACCACTGTTTCATAGCCTGTCCGCTGCAAGTTCTCCGGTAACTCCGCTTGTTTAGTACCTGTTAACAAGATGAATTTTCCCGCAGCCCGCTTCAGGGATTGCACTAAAAAGCCTGCCAGCCCCTCCATAACAACAGTTTCCTCCTTGGGGACAGTCACCGTCAACCTTCCCAGCAATCGCTCCATGTCTTCCCGGGTGTGGATTAAACCCAGATCCCCTTCATTCCGGTCATAGACTAAAAAGTAAAATTCCAGGCCCTTTTGATAATAAGCCCAGGCCAAACTTGCTCCCGCGGTGATCAAAGCCTCATTTTCCCCGGGGGAATTCCCCCCGTAACCGACTATTATTACCCTAATATCTCCCGGTTCCCCGCCAAACTCCTTACTCAATAACTTCCCCCGGCGGGCTGAGGCCTTCCAGTGGATCCTGGCCAAATTATCCCCTGGGGAATAATTGCGTATTCCCTCCGGGATGGTACCGGCGCCACTGCGGGCATATTGTTCTTCCCATTCCCCGGCATATCCGCCTGGGTGACGGGTGATGGACAAAGGCAGGATAGTGGGAAAAACCCTAATTTCACCGGTAAGCTTTTGGGTGCGTTTCCAGGAGACCAAGCCAAAAAGGTCCCGGCCGGTTAACACCAGGGTAGTCATGCGGTACTTGCCCCTGGGCAGGGGAGCACAAGTCCGGGTAATCAGCCGGTTTGTAAATGGATTAACATCAAAGTTCAGCTCAAATATTTCGGTCCTCCGGTTTATGGCATTTTCCAGGACTATTTGAGCCTTTAGGTTAAGTAAAGGAAGCGGCCAGCGATTATTCAGGGCCACAGAAAAAGGAATACCGGCGCCGCCGCTTACCTCGGCTACCCATTCGACGATTTGCACACCTAAACTGCGAAAAGCCAGCCAAAAGGGTACCAAATAAATAAGTGCGGCTACCGCAACATATAAAAAGAGCAAGGCATGGTCATTGGAAATAATCAGGGAAACCAGCCAGCTTATTAAGAGCCATGCCAACAGAGGCATAATTTTCACCGCCCGGGGTATTGATTTACTGCTTGAACGGAGTGGTATCCATAACTTCCCTAATCAACGATTCATGGTCAATTTTTTTTACAAAAGCGTCCCGTCTAAGCATAATCCGGTGAGCCAAAGTAGGAATCGCCATAGCTTTTACATCATCAGGAAGGACAAAATCCCGCCCCTCCAGAGCCGCCCAGGCCTTGGCGGTTTTAAGCAAGGAAATGGAGCCCCGCGGGCTGGCTCCCAGCAAAACCTCCGGATGGCTTCTGGTAGCACCCACCAGCCTTACAATATAATCAAGGATAGCTTCATCAGCATAAACTTCCTTCACTTTCTGCTGCATCAGAAAGACTTCCTCAATGGCAATCACCTGATCTATCTCTTCCAGGGAACTGTATTGTACTAAGCGTTTGAGTATTTCCAGTTCGTACTCGTAAGAAGGGTACCCAAGTTTTGTTTTAATGAGGAATCTGTCCAGCTGGGCCTCGGGAAGCGGGAATGTCCCGGCATATTCCAGGGGGTTTTGGGTAGCTAACAGCATGAAAGGCCTGGGCAGCTCATGGGAAACACCATCCATAGTCACCTGTCGTTCTTCCATACTTTCCAAAAGGCTGGCCTGGGTCTTCGGTGTTGCCCGGTTGATTTCATCGGCCAACAGCATTTGGGTAAAGATTGGTCCGGGATAAAAGTTAAATTCGCCGGTTTTTTGGTTGAAGATGTTCACTCCGGTTACATCAGAGGGCATCAGGTCAGGCGTAAACTGGATGCGGCTAAAGGAGCATCCTAAAGAACGCGCCAAAGACCGGACCATCATGGTTTTGCCCATCCCGGGTACATCCTCGATAAGAATATGCCCTTGGCAGAGAAAGGTGATCACCACATGCCTGATTACTTCTTCCTTACCGATTATCACCTTACCGATATTGGCCACCAGTTTATCCATCAGCCGGGATAATACTTCCATTTGTGCGACACCGTCTTTCTTTCCGCTGCTAAATAACCACTTGTATATTTCTACAAAAAACCGGTATATTCCTCCAAATTTCCGTTTTTATTTATAGAATCTCAAATTTTACCTGGCTTCCCAGGCCTCCGGGCTGGGCCGGTTCCACCACCAGGCGGCGGGCCATCCGGTGCCTCATTTCAGGGACATGGCTGATGACCCCGATAGTCATCCGGTCAGCGGGGAGTTCTTCCAGGGTAGTCATGACCTTGTCCAGAAGTTCAGAATCCAGGGTACCAAAGCCCTCATCCAGGAAGAAGAATTCCAGCGGGTACTGGCCTTTAAGCTGAATCTGGGCGGATAGGGCCAGGGCCAAAGCCAGGGAAGTCAGGAAGGTTTCCCCTCCGGACAGGGTGCTAACCGGCCGCTTCACTCCCCCATTGGCATCATCCCTCATGATAAAGCCTCCCTCGGAATCCACTTCCAGGGCATACCGGTGCCTGGTCATCCGCTTTAGCCGCTCAGAGGCGGCCAGGGCCACATTGAATACCTGCTCCTCGGCAATAAACTCCACAAACCCATTGCCCCGGAAAATCCTCTGTAAAGTCTCCAGCCGGTCCTTAAGTTTAGCCAGCTTCTCCCTGTCCTCCTGGAGCTTTTTCCAGCGCACATGCTTGCCCTCCAGTTCCTTCAACCAGGCCGCAGCTACACTGGCCGCCCGGGTAGCTTCCGCGTATTCTTCCTCAGCAGCGGTCTTTTTGCCCTGCCAGGCATCCCACTGCTCCTGAGTGAGTGTCCGTCCGGCCAGACGGCTTTCCAACCTGCGCAACTCCTGGTTAAGTTCCTTTTCTTTATCCCGGAATGCCTTGATGGATTTTTCCAGGTTGGAGCGCTCCCCTGCAGTACACAAGGCGTCCCTGGCTTCACCGGCAGTGACAAACTGTGCTTCCTGCAGGGCTTGGCCCAGATTATCCCGGGCTTTGGTCACAGTTTGCCCGGCTACCTCGAACTCCCGGGCGGCGGCTGCTTGACCCTGTTCTGCCTTCTCACGGCGGCTGCGGGCTGCTTCCCAACCCTGTCTGGCCTGAGCTTCTTCCCGGACTAACAGGTTTAGGCCGGCCTCTGTCTCTGCCAGAAGGTCTTTAGCCGGACGCCCTGCGGTGACAGTATGGACCTGGATTTCTTTGCCCTGCAGTTGTTGGGTTAATTCCTGGTATTTTGCCTCCTGACGGGCCAGTTCCACCTCCAGGTTTTTCGCTTTGGAGGCCAGCTCCTCGAGTGCAGCAGTGATTTTGGCCAGCTTCTGCTCCAGGATATCCTGCTCCCGTTTATTTTCCGCAGCTTCCCGGTCATAACCGGCTACTTTCTCATCCTCAATCTCCAGGTAGTGATATGAATTGACTTCTGTCCTTAGCTCTGCATTTAGTTCTTTAGCAAGGGTTTCTCCTGCAACTGTATCAGGATTTTCTTTTACAACTATATCAAGTTTTTCTTTTACTACCGTATCAAGCTTTTCCCTTACTGCCGCCGCTTTTTCCTCCAGGCTGCTTTCCTGCTCCCCGGCCCCGGCAATTAGCCTGTCCAGCTTTCCCTGGGCTTCTTCCAAAGCCCTTTGGGC
>JAJZTU010000013.1:0-15422 GCA_021848765.1 Bacillota bacterium | reverse complement strand
AGCTTCCCGGTCATAACCGGCTACTTTCTCATCCTCAATCTCCAGGTAGTGATATGAATTGACTTCTGTCCTTAGCTCTGCATTTAGTTCTTTAGCAAGGGTTTCTCCTGCTTCCGTGTCAAGCTTTTCTCCTACTACCGCCGTATCAAGCTTTTCCCTTACTGCCGCCGCTTTTTCCTCCAGGCTGCTTTCCTGCTCCCCGGCCCCGGCAATTAGCCTGTCCAGCTTTCCCTGGGCTTCTTCCAAAGCCCTTTGGGCATTACTGCAGGCATTTTCCGCAGCCGAATGTTGATTTTCCAGCCCGGCCAGGTTATCTTTGGCTGTATTCAACTCTTGCTGGAGCGTGTCCACCGCTTTTAACCAGTTTTGACGGGTCTGCAGATCAGCTGCCAGCCGCCCCTCCAGCTGTTCCAGCAGTTTGCGCAGTTCCGGCAAACTCTTTTCCTGGACTTCATCCTTTAAGTGACCCCGGGCCTGGAGCCTGCCTTGTTCCCTGTCCTGTTGGAGCTTAAGGCTCTGTTCCACCTGGGTCTGGACAGCCTGGAACCGGGCCCTGGCTTGGCTGTCTTGCACTATAGCTTCCTGAAAGGCTGTCTGGGCTGCACTCAGCTCTTTTTCCGCAGCTGTCAGTCCTGTCCGTATTGCCTCCAAATCAATATCCACAGTATGTTCTGCCGGGGCCGGATGGTCCTTGGAGCCGCATACCGGGCAGGGATGCCCCGCCTGTAATCCTTTTACCAGCACAGCCGCCAGGTTTTGCCGTTCCAGTTCCCTGCACCGGAGGTCCAACCGCTCCCGGAGCACCTGAATCTTCTCCAGGTTTGCCCGGGCTGTTTGGAGCTGCTGTTCTGCCTGTTGGACCGCCAGCCCGCATTTATTAAAGATCTCCCGGGTGGCTCCCACCTGGGCCACGGCCTGAGCTATTTCCAGCTCACACCGCTCTACCTCGGACACTTGGGTTCTCCCCCGCTCCAAGGCTTGCTGCCTTTTCAGCAGGTCTTCTTCTGTTGCCGGGCAGGCAGTTTTCTTTTCTTCCAGAAGTTTTTCCCACTCCGCAGCCTTCTGCCGGGCTGCCCGGACTTTCTGCCCGCACGTTTCCAAAAGTTCCCTGGCTTTTTGAGCTTCCAGGGCTTTACGATTTACTTCCTGACGGGCTTCCCCGAGCTGAGCGGTAATTTGGCGATAATCCCTCAGGGTTGCTACAGCCACAGCCAACTGCCCGCGATATTCCGGCGAAATCGAGATTTCCCGGGCCCGTTTTTTGAGTTCAGTGAGTTTGGAGTTTGTTCCCTTAAACATGACTTCATGCTGTTGCTGCTGCCGGGCCAGTTCCTGCCGTGAGTTTTGGCCTGCTTGGATTATGCTGTTTAGCAGTTCAAGCTCCCTTTTGTGCCGGGTGAGTTCTTCTTCCTGGATCAGGACGGCTTCCAGCCTGGTTTTTAGCTGAATGAGCTGAGGTTCACGCTGTCGCCGCTTTTCTTGACACTCCTCAAAGAGTTTATGTACTTGAACCTCCTGGCCGGCAGCAGCCTGAAATTCCTGAGCCGCCTGTCCCCGCTTGGTCTGAGCCGCAGCCCATTGCTGCTCGCTTTCCGCTAACGCAGTCAGCAAAGGGCGCACTTGTTCAGCACGCCTGGCTATATCCAGCCGTTTTTCCTGTTCCTCTGTTTCCGGCAGCAGCCGGTTGTGTTGTTTACTTAACTCCAATATTGCCTGCTGCTCTTCCTGGAGCTCCCAGACTTGTTTTTCTCCTTCAAATTCTTTGAGCATTTTCCTCTGGGCAGCGTGAGCAGCCTTTTCTTTCTTGCGGGCATCGTCAAGGGCTTTCCCGGCCTCTGCTACCGCCTGAGTTGAGGCATCTCCGAGACCGTGCTGTTCCCTTTCTACTCCGTTAAGGTCTCCGGCTGCCTGCTGCAGGCGCTTTTTCAAGCGGTCGTTAAGCTTATCACCGTAAGCTTCCAGGGCAAAAAGGCGCTGGAGCATCTTGCGCCGGTCAGCATCCCGCAGGGCCAGGAATTCCGAAAATTTCCCCTGGGGAAGAACTACTGCCCGGGTGAAGTCTTCTACTGTAAGGCCCAAGATTTCCTCGACCTTTAGGGTTACTTCCCGGTCCTTATCAGCCAGCACCTCTTCTCCGGCCGGGGTAAGCTCGCTCAGCCTGGAATTGCGGGCATTAACATTATTTTCGCCCACTCGTTTATACAGGCGCTCAACCTTATAGGTTCGCTTTTGGCCCGGTGTACCAATCTCAAAGCTAAATTCCACCAGGACCCTGTCCGCCCCGTGGTTGATGATACCCTGGGTGTTTTTGTTAGCCCGCTCCACCTTGCCATAGAGGGCCAGGGTGATGGAATCCAGAATGGTGGATTTTCCGCTCCCGGTGGGTCCGAAGATGCCGAAAACCCCGGTAGCACAAAGAGCTGTGAAATCGATGTCCTGGGCTTCCCGAAAACTGTGGAGCCCCTCGATTTTTAACCGCAAGGGTTTCATGCCAGCACCCCCTTGGGATTTTCCCGGACTTCGTTTTCTTTCCGGATTTCGTTTTCTCCATGAACTTCGTTTTCTCCCTGAACTTCGTTTTCTTCCCGGACCCCGGAATCACTCCGGGCTTCAATTTCCTCCATAGTCTCCTCCATGTTTACCAGTTCCAAAAAAAGCTTGACTAATTCAGCATCCGGTTCTCCCCCACCGGTCTGTTTGGCAAAAAAGCGCCGGAAAAGCTCAGCTATGCTCAAATGTGACCTCTGCTCCCGGACCAGTTCCTCGTCCATACCGGGAAGCACGGGGCGGATATTGAGAATTTGAGGGCGCAGGCTGCGCAGGCGCTGGTTTTCCTCATTGGAAAGAGGCTGCGCCAGGTGAAGCTCCAGATCGATCCAGGCCTGTTCGTCCCGGCCTTCTTCAATCCAGCGCAGAGCCTCCTCCATCCCCCCCTTAACCTGCCATTTCACCAGGGGGTAACCGCAGGAGAGGATGATTTCCCTAACTGCGGCCGGCTGCCCCGGCAGGGCATCCACCAGAACGACCGACTTAGCCTGCCCTGCTTCAGAAAAGCTGTAGGCCAGGGCTGAACCGGAATACCTGGCCGGGACCGGTAACCCTCCCACCTTTTGGGGCCGGTGCAGATGCCCTAAGGCTATGTATTGTGCTTCCCCCGGGAGCATGGCTGGGTCGACAGTACAGGCCCCGCCCAGGTTAATAGGCCGTTCGGAGCCTTCAGACTCCACTCCCCCCAGGACGAATAAATGGCTCATGGCCAAGTTGACGGTATCAGGGCGGTAATTGGCAGCCAATTGGGCAAAGATTCTGCCTACCCGCGCGGAATAGGCCTGCTGCAGGGCTTCCTCATCAAGGCTTTCCACCAGGAGTTCCTTTAGACGGGCTTCCGAGGGGTAGGGCAGGGCTATAATTACTGCGTTATGGTCACATCCGGGAACCCTCAGCTCCAACCAGGAGGGGCCACCGGCAACTATACTGACTTTGCTGTTGGCTTCAGACTGCGTATCTTCGCCCGTGCCGCTTTCCCGGAGCTGTGTGCCGCTTTCCGGAAACTTCATGTCTGCTCCTATAACCGGGCTGTCGGCAGGCACCCCCAAAAGGGTGATGCCGTGCCTGTTGGCCAGGGGTCCGGAAGCACACAGCCGCTCCGGATTATCGTGGTTTCCGGCTATAACCACTACCCCCCGGCCTCCTCCCTCTGCCAGGCGGTCTACTGCCTCATAAAAGAGCTGCTCAGCGGCAGCCGGCGGGTTAGCCGTGTCGAAAATATCCCCTGCCACCAGCACAAGGTCCACCTGCTCATCCCGGACAATCTGGCACAACTCGGCTATGAAAGCCTCTTGCTCCGGAAGCCTGCTGCGTCCTTCCAGGGTTTTGCCTAAATGCCAGTCAGATGTGTGTAGAATTCGCAATATGTTACCCTCCTTATTGCTGCACTGCTTCCTGGTCCCTTTAAGTCGGACAAGTCTTACGTTGCTTTTGGCCGGACTTGCTTTTTGTCTCCGGTCGGACTCTCTGTTTGTCTCGGGCCGGATTCTCTGTTTGTCTCGGCCCGGACTCTCTTTTGTCTCCGGTCGGGACTACCTGCCGGTCCGTAGCCTCCACGCTCCGTCCGGTGCAGCTCTAAAGCCCGGTGTGCTAACAAAATCGACCAACCTCACTGATGGGGCATCCGTGCCCCCAGTGAGGTTGCCGCCATCCGTGGCGGCAAGGTCGATTTTGTTGCACACCGAGCTAAGAGCTGCTACCGGACTCCGCGAGTCGCTACTTGACCGGCAGGTAGCCCCGACCTGGGCGCATATGTAGCCCTTGCTGACAACGGTGCCGATGTTATAGGACGAAACATAGTAGGCGAAGGCGGTGCCGGATTTAACCAAGCGGCCGTGTAACGCATCATTCGCTCACTACCGGATTACAGTGCCCGACGATATGGGCCCCAGAGTATCCCGTGAGTTACGGAGGGTGGGGTGGTTACCCGGAGTCGACCCCAGCACGACCGGAGCATTAGTGCATTGTTCCCCCACCGCTACCGGCCCCGGAAATACCTTGCCGGGTTAGATCCTCACAGCCGTCCCGGTGGCAAACAGGTATAGATACTTCTCCTTTACCGGCCGCTTGAGGATGGCTTCCAAGGCATAGGCGTAGAGATTCAACTGCCCCCGGTAGTTTTCTGCCAGGTGGTCAATCCCGTTGTCCCGTACGTGATCGGTCTTGTAGTCAATGAGGACTAAACCGTCTCCTTCATCAACCAGGCAGTCAATGACTCCCTGGACGAGTATCTGCTCCCGGCTCCCTGGGGGAAGGCCTGTATATACCCGCTGGGCCGGCAGGGCTATGGTAAAGGGCAGTTCCCTTTTGACTGCATGATTTCCCGCTACCCGCCGCCCCAGGGAAGAGGCGAAAAATCCTGCTATGGCTCCAATGTCCAGAGCAGCAGCCTGTTCAGTTGTCAAGAGTTCGGCTAACTCCAGGCGAGCCACCTGTTGCTTTATCCCTTGCACCGAAAGGTCTCCCTGAAGATTCAGGTGCTGCATTACCAAGTGCATGGCTGAACCCTTTTCTGCCGGTGACAACCCGGTGCTTCCCTGAAGGAAACGCGGACGGCTGATTAGTCTGGTTCTGCTGGCCGTTGCCTGTACACCGCTACTCTGACCGGTTTTAACTTCCTCCGGAATTCCCTCCGCTTCTTCCTCCAGGGCCGAAAAACGCCTCTTCATCTCTGTCACCGTGGCTTTTACAGGCTTACCGGCGAGATCCGCATAGGGATACTGCCAGCTTAAAATCCTGTCAACCTGCTCCTGCCTATCAGCCTGTTTCAACTGCAGTTGACTATAATTGTGTTCTGTCAAATGTAATTGAGCATAATCCTGTTCTATCAATTGTAATTGACTATCGTGTTCCGTCAGTTGCAGTTGTCCACAGTCAGGCCCTGTCAATTCCAACGGTTCACCGGCCGCTATCTTTTCAAGTATCCCGTCCTGTCCCTTTTCTGCTTCTACTGCTGCCAACCGGCAATCCTCAGCTTTCCGGCTAAACACCTGCCAGCGGGAGGGGTCTTTTGCTACCGGGCCGGTAGGCAAACCTTCAGCCACTGCTTCCAGCCCGGCCAAGCGCCTGAGGTGTTCGCCATCCTGGTGCCTGGCTACGGCAGGTGCGACCCAATCCAGGAATGTTTTGGCCGCGGCCAGGTCAGGGTCGGGTAGATTCCAAGGGCTATGGTTTACGTTCTCACACCAACGGGCTGCGCATTTCCGGACATCCTGAACCGACCCCACCAGGATAAGCTTCTCCTTGGCCCGGGTCAGGGCCACATAGAGAATGCGCATTTCCTCCGCCAAAAGCTCCATCTGCAAGCGTTTTTTAATTGCTACCTGAGCCAGTGAGGGGTAAGTCAGCCTAAGTTCAGTATCCACTAAAGGAAGTCCTAAGCCCAATTCCTTGTGCAAGAGGGCCGTTTTATTAAGGTCAGTCAGATTAAACTGCTTACCCATTCCGGTGACAATGACCACAGGAAATTCCAAGCCTTTGCTCTTGTGGATGCTCATGATACGGACCACATCTTCGTTTTCCCCTAAGGCCCGGGCTGTGCCCAGGTCGCTGCCGCGTTCCTGGAATTTTTCGATAAACCGCAAGAAACGGAAGAGACCCCGGAAGGAGGTAGCCTCATACTGGCGGGCCCGGTCATGGAGAGCTCTCAGGTTTGCCTGGCGCTGGACTCCGCCAGGCATGGCCCCTACATAGGCATAGAAACCGGTATCGGTGTACAGCCGCCAGACCAGGCCGGCCAGTGAACCCTGCCTGGCCATAGTGCGCCAGCCCTCCAGGTCTTTTAGGAATTTCGCCAGCTTTAAGGCTAATTCCGGCGGCACTCCGCCCACCGGATCTTCTGTCCCGGCCTGTGTGCCTAATCCCGCTTCTGTACCTGTATCCGCACCCGCTTCTGTCCCTGCCTGTGTGCCTGGTCCCGCATCAGTGCCCGCTCCTGCTGCCCGGCAGGCGGCAGTGTAGAAATCGCCACCGGGGGCACAAAGCCTCACCTGGGCCAGTTCTTCCCCATCCAATCCCACCACTGCTGAACGCAGCACAGCAGCTAACGGGATATCCTGCCTGGGGTTATCAATGACCTTGAGCAAGGACATCATGGTTTCTACTTCGGTGGCCTCAAAATACCCCGTACCCAAGTCGGCGTAGCCGGGTATCCCGGCCTGGCGGAACTCTTCCAGGTAGGTATTGGCCATTCCCCGGGTGGCCCGCATGAGAATCACTATATCGTGGTAGCGAACAGGGCGGTAACTCCCGGTCTGTTTGTCCAGGACATAAAACTCCGGTCCCGGCTGCGCTTGGCTGCCATTGACCATCTTCCTGATCCTGGCGGCTACCAGCCTGGCTTCCCGCTGCACTGCGTCCAGTTCCTCCGGGTCGTCCTGACCTGACCCTTGCTTCCCGGATGTTAACTCACCGGAGTCCCCCTCACCGGAATCCAAATCACCGGAATCTATCTCATCAGAATTGAACTCACCGGACACTAAGTCATCAGACCCTACGTCATTGTAAACTGCTTCCCCGGGCTGTTTTTCCAGAATATGCAGTTCTACCGCTCCCGCAGCTATGGAAGCCATACCCTCTATCCCCTGAAGGAATTGTGCCCCGCAAACCAGTTCCGCCTGACCGTCATAAGCTAACTCACCTACCCGCGGGGTCATCAACTGGCGGAAGATGAAATTCACCCCGTCTACCACCTCCCGGCGGCTGCGGAAGTTCTTGGCCAAGTCCACACCCCGGTTGGGCCCCCCGGCCTCCCTGGGGTAGCTTGAGTATTTCTCCATAAACAGGGCCGGCTCTGCCAGGCGGAAGCGGTAGATGCTTTGTTTAACATCACCCACCATGAACATATTGGGCGTTTTGCTTCCCTGCCGGGATACCAGCCGCAGAATGGTTTCCTGAACGGCATTAATGTCCTGGTACTCGTCCACCAGGACCTCCGCAAAGTGCTCCCGGAGTTCTAAAGCCACAGGTGACGGGACAAGCTCACCAGGCTTTGAACCCGGTTCCAACAGGATGGCCAGGCAGTAGTGTTCCAAGTCGGAAAAGTCCACCAGCCCTTTGGCCCTTTTCAACCGGCCATAGCTTGTACGAAACTCCGCTACCAGCCCGGCCAAGGTCTCCAGCAGGGGAGCCATCTGCCGCAAATCGGCGAGCAATTCCTCCGGCGGCCTGCTAAAAAACTCCTTCCCCAGGCCGGTAACTTGCTTCTTAACTTCATCCCTGATTTTCTTAACCCGCTCTTTCAGGTTATCGTCCACATTTTTGTCCCGGCACGGCTTTAAGTTGCCGGTTTGCACCCCTGCAAAGGCCTTATATAAAGCTGTCCAGGAAGACGCAGCCCTCAGCAGTTCCTCTACTCTAACAGAGTCTTCCCGCAGGGTGCTCAGGTACACCTCCGGCCCGCCAGGTGCAGCAGCAAGCTTTAACGCCCGCTCCAACCGGGTGCGTAAACCTTGGAGCTGGAGCTCTACCCATTCCACCACGCTTTTGCCCCAGGGCAGGGCATCTATATCCGCATGCTCACCCGGCCTGTAATTTTCCGCCATGGTTTGCAGCCACAGTTCCGGCCACGGGTTACTGGAAGCAAACTCATAAAGCTTTAAAACCAGCTCCTGAAGCTTGGTGTCATCCCGGTCCCCGCCGTAGGCATCCACCAACTTTAAAAATCCCTCATCCCCGGCAGTATAACGTCCTTCCAGAATCTCCTCCAGGGCCTCCATCCTCAGGAGGTCCGCCTCAGTGTCATCAGCCACCCGGAACACCGGGTCCAGGTCCAGGCGGTAAAAGTACTGCCTCAACACCTCCAGGCAGAAGGAATGCAGGGTGGTGATGGCAGCCCGGTTTAACAGGGTAAGTTGGCGGTGCAGGTGCCTTGACCCGGGATTACGGTTCAGTTCCCGGGCAATCGCCGCCCCGATCCGTTCCCGCATTTCGGCTGCAGCAGCCTTGGTAAAAGTCACCACCAGCATGCGGTCCACATCCACCGGGCTATTGATATCAGTGATCCTCCTGATAATCCGCTCCACCAGGACAGCAGTTTTCCCTGCACCGGCTGCCGCTGCTACCAGCAAATTACAATCCCGGGCGGTAATGGCTGTCAGCTGTTCATCTGTCCATTTGGCCCCGCTCATTCTCCCACCCCCTGATTGCCCAATATTCCCCAAATCGAATCCGCAGACAGCTTGGGGACGCTCCGGTAGCGGTTTTCCGTCAACTGGAGGTCAAACCGGCACACCGGTCTAAAGGGACAGAAGCGGCAGGCAGAACCGGCCTTGTCCCTGAAGGGAACAATCCCTGCCTCTCCGCCCAGAATAGCCTCACCGGACTCTGCTAACAGACCCTCCAGGTGTTTGCGCAGGAGTTGAAACTGCTCAGCGGTAATAACCTGGGAGTCACTCCGGAAAGTCCCGTCCTTCTTAAGGCCCGCAGGGAGGAGTGCCGAAGTGCCGTTTTCAACCTGGTTGTCCATCATCCGGAAAACCTCAGTATCGGCCAACAGCAAACCCCGCATTTTGAGCTTTTTCAAAACAGCCTGCTCCACCAGTTCCCTGGTCAGGGGCCCCTTATGGCTGATGGTAGGGTCTTTTACCATGAAGTAGAAAATCCCACCCGGCAGGCCCTCCCGCCCTGCCAGAATACCGGAATGGGTGAGGGCTACATGGAGATAAGTCAAAAGCTGCAGCCTGAAACCATGGTAAATTTCCGGCAAACTAACCTTGTTTTCGCCGGATTTATAGTCAATTACGCGCAGGTAGGCTCCTTCCGGCGTTTCGGCCAAGTCCACCCGGTCAATGCGCCCGTTTAGTTCCAGGTCAGTACCGTCAGCTAATTTAATTGTCACAGGGGGAAGCCCCCCCTCAGAACCAAAGGACAATTCCAACCCCACCGGCCGAAAACTGCTGCGGCGGGCATGTTCTGCCAGCACCAAAACCGCCCGGTCCACGATTTGTTTCAATTTGCGGGTCAGGTAACGGAGCCGCTTGGTGCTGAGGAGAATTTCGCTCTGGAGTTGAGGGACTAAGCCTTCCACCACTTCTCCGCTCAACCGGATGCATGCTTCCGGGCTTAACTGTCCCCAATCCAGGGACTCCTCCCGGAGCCGTTCAGCAAAGCCCTTGAGAGCAGCATGGAAAAATTCACCCATATCCGGCGCCGCCAGCCGGAACATAGCTCTTTCCTTAAGCCTGAGACCGTAATTAGCAAAATGAGCAAAGGGACAGGAACGGAATTTTTCAATGCGGGATACACCGGCCCGCAGGGGTTGACCATACAAGCGCCTGCTGTTCTCCCGGGAGACAGGCTTTTCCCGGTTCAACTGGAAAAGCCCCTGGAGTACGGTTCCGGCTTGCTCTTTTCTCCCGGCATCCCCCATAAACCAGTTGTATACCGCAAACCACACCGGGTCTATGCTTCGCCCGGCTTTTACCTCACGGAGGCGGGATGCCAGGTAGCCCAAAGTACGGTTGGGGTTAACAATGAACTCAAAATCCCCGGATTCAATAGCTTGCTCAGTCTCTCTGCCGGTACCCTGGGCAGCTTGCCTGCTTATTGCATCACTCCCCACAGGCTCCACCAGGCAGATTTTTTCCTTTACCTGGGGCATAAGCTCCTTTAGCCTGGTGATCACCTGGGAAGGCGCAATAGCCCTCCCCTCATCATCAGCCAGGGGATAACTCACCCATAACTTTTCACCTGCCCGGGTCAGGGCGGTATAAACCAGAAACTGCTCATCAAAAGCCCGTCGTCTTCCCCCGGGGGCCAGTTTCACTCCCGCTGTTTCCAGCAGTTCCCGTTCCTTATCGTTGAAAATCCCGTCAAAACCCGGCCGGGCAGGCAGGACACCGTCACTCGCACCCAGGAGGAATACCGCCCTGACATGTGAGGGGTTCCTGGAACGGTCCACAGAACCTACCAAAACCTGGTCCAGGCCCGGTGGAATCAAACCCAGCCGCAGGCTTTCCAATCCGGCATCCAACACAGCCTGGTAAGTTTCCAGGGTCAGTTCTTCTTCCCCCAGGGCCTCAACTACTTCGTCCAGAAGTCCCAGAACACTGCCCCAAATCTGGACATGTTCCCTGGCTTTCTCCAGTTGTCCGGCTTTTTCCGCTGCAGCGCTCCAGCGCTCCAACTTGCGGGCAACCTTTAAATCCTTTAACAGGTCACACAGGGCGGTAGTAAACTCACGGGCAGTCTTTGCCCCCTTGACCCGCTTGGTGAATTCCAACAAATCAGCAGCAGCCCGGCGGCGGGTCTTGTTGATAACCGCCAACTCAGCAGCTTCCTTCACACTGACTTCCGTATCCTCACCCAAGGTATACCGCCGGCGGTAAGTCCAGTCCGTCTCATCCGTCCACCTGCTCCCCCTGATACCGTGGGCCAGTATGTAATTCTCCAGGATATCCACCTTGCCCCTGGACACGGTCGCTAAATCAGTTTTCAGGTAGCGAAATACCGGTTCATAGGACCAATCCCTGAGCGCTGTTTCCAAAGCCGAACGGATCAGCTCTATCAAAGGATGATGCATTACCGGACGCTTGCGGTCGATAAAGAAAGGTATCCCATAGTCGGAAAAAACAGTGATTATCAGTTCCTGATAGTTCTCCAGGTCCCTTTGGATTACCGCAACCTCCCGCCACCGGAAGCCCTCATCCCTGCACAAGCGGATAATCTCCCGGGCGGCTGCCTCCACCTCCGCCCTGCGGTTAGCTCCTGCTGTTATAGTCAGGCCGTGGACTTCCCCAGTGAAGGCTTCAGCAGGATAACGGTAATAGAACTTTTCCAGGTGAGCCAAAGCTGCATTATGCCTAAACCTGAAGGGAGTTGTTTCTCCCAACGAAAGTTTATCTCCCAAAAGAGTTTTACCCCCCGCAAGCGGTGTCTCCCCCAAAATCACCGGCTCCTCCACCGGTACTCCAATTTCTTTAGCCAGGCGGTTAATCTGGACCATGGTCTCCCAGGGAGGGTAAAACAGATCATCCTCTTCCAGGCCGTCCACCAGCCTTGCGGCGTCCAGGCAAAGGGTCACATTAACCCGCCGGGCAGTCTTCAGCATACCTTTCAGTACCGCAAATTCCTGAGGGGTAAATCCCGTAAACCCATCCACCCAAATCTCGGCATCCTGCACGGTTGGCGACCGGTGCAGCCTGTCTGCCAGGAGGTTCAGGTAATCATCCGGGTCTGTGTACCGGGTGGACAGAAAATTCTCCAACTCCTGATACAGCAGCTGCAAATCTGCCAGCTTGTCCCCGAGAAGTTGCCGGCTGCCGGAAAATGAACCGGTGGCCTCAGCCAGCCCGTCCGGGTTGATCCGGTAGGTCTTTAACTCCCCGATGGCCCTGGCCAGGCAGTCCGCGAAGCCATGCTGCCCTGCGGAACGGCCAAAAACCCGGAGTGCCCCCTGGTGTTGGTCCAGCAGTCGCCTTAAAACCATGCGTTTTCCCAGTTCCCCGATGGGGACCCGGGCAGCCCCCCCGGTTTCCAGGAGGACCCGCCAGCCCATCCGGCGAAAACTCAGAACCTGAGCCCGCATTATCCCTTCCAACTCAGGAGTAGTGGCCAGAGCATATTCTATTTGGAAGGTAGCCTGTTCAGGGACCAATAAAATCAAAGCAGGGCCTTCCTGGGAATGCCGTAAAGCCTGGCGGATCTCCTCCAAACACCGGTGGGTTTTGCCACTGCCGGCCCTACCGTATATAAATCTCAAACTCACAAGAGTCACCGACCTTTCTCCTAGAATATTCGTTCCCCGGGCACGTTTTCCCTTCCTGGCAAAAAATCTCTTTCGGTAAGTATTAACCTTTTTGTCCACTAATGAAAAAGTTAGGTTGAGAGCGAAAAAATACAGCATGCTTTAAGATATATTTACGCTACGCCTAATTTTGGTGGAAAAATGAATTGACCATACAATTTGTTTCCATTTATAATCATATCAACAATTCTCAAATTATGAACTATAGCGAAACCAAAGAGGAGGATTAGAAATGGGAGAGCTAACCAGACGACAGTTTCTAACGCGGGGGATCGCCTCCGGTTTAGCAGGAGCCGCCATTCTCAGCGGGTCCGGGGAGAGTGGCTGAAGCAGGCCAGTCCGGGGTAGGCGCCATGATTGACCTGTCCAAATGTGATGGCTGCAAAAATTTAGCTGTACCCAAGTGTGTATCAGTGTGCAGGGAAAAGAACGCCGCAAATTTCCCCCAGCCCAAGGAACCTATTCCCCTCAATTTCCCTTTGGGCACCAATGAGGACTGGTCTAAGAAAAAGCAGCTGACAAACCGCCTTACTCCCTACAATTGGACCTATGTCCAAAATGTCAAGGTGACGGAAAAGGGCAAAACAGCCGAGGTCAGTATACCCCGCCGGTGTATGCATTGTGACAATCCCCCCTGTGCTAACCTGTGCCCGTTCGGAATGCAGACCAAAAGTCAGGAAGGGCCTGTAGTCATTGATAAAGACGGCTGCCTTGGCGGCGCTAAGTGCCGGAGCGTGTGCCCCTGGCAGATTCCCCAACGCCAGGCCGGAGTAGGGGTGTATATGAAATTAGCTCCTAAATACTTGGGCGGTGGCGTAATGTTTAAATGCGACCTGTGCCTTGACCGCATCCGCAAAGGGGAAGTACCGGCCTGTGTCGAAGCCTGCCCCCAAAAGGCCATTCACTTCGGGAGCAAAGAAGCAATGCGTCAACTGGCCCATCAGCGCGCCCAAGAAATCTCCGGCTATATATATGGCGAAAAAGAAAATGGCGGAACGTCCACCTTCTATGTCTCCCCGGTATCCTTTAAGTCCATTCACAAGGCCCTTATGGATCATGAAGTTGACGGCAAGAACGGCCGGATGGGCATGAAGCCCCTGGCGGAAAATGTCCTGGATAGCCCTGAAGGCATGGCTAAACAAATGCTGTTCGCCCCGATTGCCGGTATTTTTGCCGCAGGAATGGTTGCCTACAAAACCATGAAAGGAGCTGAGTAACGATGGCCAACCCCAAAAAAACAGTTAAACGGCATTGCTGGTCCAACCTTTTCACCCACTGGTCTGTTGCTATATCCACAATCGTTTTATTTATCAGCGGATTTGGCCAGATGCCCATGTATGCCAGGTATGGTTTTACCAAAATTCCCGGCTTCAGTTGGTCCGGAAATTACAAGATAACCCTTAACCTGCATTATGCTGCCGCCATTGTCCTGATTTTTGCAGTAACCTATCATCTGGCTGTCTCCCTGATGCGCAAGGAGTTCAGCCTCCTGCCCCGCCGCGGCGACCTGCGGGAATCCTGGCAGATTATAAAGGCCATGCTGGGCTTCGGTAAGGAACCGGAATCAGACAAATATCTTGCCGAGCAGCGGATAGCCTACCTCTATATTGCGGTAAACGTTATGATCCTGCTAATTACCGGCATTATCAAAGTCCTAAAAAACACTGACTTTTACCAGCCGGGAGCTTCCTTTATCTTCTGGGTCAGCAACATTCACAATGCTGCTACTTTCGCCCTGCTGTTTGGTGTATTTGGTCACCTGGTCGCCTTTGTGTTTAAGGATAACCGCAAACTGCTGCCCGGTATATTCACCGGTCACATCTGCTGTGAATATGCTAAGCACAGGCACAGTAAATGGTACTGCACCCTGGATGTCCCGGAAACTACTGACCAGCTTCCTGCCGTCCAAGGGGAGATACTTACCGTAGGAGACTGAAAACGACTACCCTGCTATAGTCCTGACCAACTATGCCAGCCCCGGCAAGCATACCATTTACTTACTATACTTTAATAGTCTGATCCGAACAGAAAAATGCTCCGAAGCGAGGGTGGTTAAATAGTTAAAAAATTGTTAAAATTTAATCACCTAATTATTGGGATGCTAAGGAGGGTGGTAAAGATGACACAGTCCGTTTTGTTTCACCTGTATGTCATAGTTCTCAGTGGGTTATTGTTTGCTTCCGGCCTGTACTTTTTCTTCGGGGTTGGCGGCAAGGAATCCGGTGCGCGCAAGGTTATTGGGGCTACACTTAGTGCCCTCGGAAGCATGCTGTTTTTCTTAACTATGATTCCGTCATTCTAGGCTGGGTTGCTCAAAAGCACCAAAAGATAAACAAAGCAAAAGACCACCAGGTTAACTCTAAACCCAGTGGTCTTTTATACTTAAACCCGGCCAAACCGGTTTCCCGTTACTTTTGCTGCCAAACTGCCTGGCTGTTTCTTCGCCTAGCCAAAATATCTGGAGAGCAAACCCTGCAACGCCCTGGCATGCCTGGCCTCATCCCTGGAGGTTTCGTCAAAGAGGTCATGAGCGGGGTCTATATTAGCCTCTTTCGCCTTGATGGCCGCCTCTTTTTTGCCATTGTTTGCCCCAATCTCACCTTTAAGCATCTTCTCCAGATTTTCTTTGGTACTTTCTGAAATCAGACCGTTGAGTTCCGCGAACTGTGCAGCATGGACGGCTTCCTCCCAGGCAATTGTTTTCAAAACCTGGGCAATTTCAGGGTAGCCTTCTCTCTGGGCCTGCCGGGCCATAGCCAGGTAAAGTCCCACTTCCCCGGTCTCACCCCCGAAGTTCATCTTAACCGCCTCTTCCAGGACGGTACCCCTGGTTACCCCGAGTTTGTTTTCATTGATGATTTCCATTAAGTTTTCCCCCTTGTACTATTTTTGGCCCATTACTTATTAGTAATGGTTACTATTATTTTATTAGCTTTTACCTGTTTTGTCAACTCCATGGAAAACTTTTAGCACAAAATATCTTTTCACGAAAGACATGACTCTATCCAGAATTCTGGAAGGAGCATGTTCAGAGTGAACCTCTCCCGCCTACGCATACGCTAAGAGGCGGGAGCTTCAAGAAACATATCGCCGAACTGGCCAGGTCGGATACTCGTTTGAGCCTCCTCAT